>JAUSKR010000020.1 GCA_030649445.1 bacterium | reverse complement strand
GTCAAATTGACCTTGAATATTCTGTTGGAAGAGCTTGTTGTCATCCGGTGTGAAAAAAACGGTATAAGGATCGTTGACTGAGGACAGCAGGCCAGAAATCGAATTGTAAATCATCAATTTCGTGTCGGTATTAAAAACAGAATCAGATTTTAACTTGTTCCAGGCCTGCCAATAAAGAGAAAAATCAAGATCGGATGGCATGCCGACTTCCGTATTGGTTACAGTTGGCGTCAATCCAAAGATTGACTTGCCCTTTTGGCCATAGCCGTAACCCCAGACAAATGTGCCGAACAAAATTACCAGCGCCAGTGTAAAAATTGTCGTTCTCTTAAAAACCCTTGTGCCAAATTTAAACTTTGGAGCAACCATTTACAATTTCTCCTTTATCTACACTAAATACTTAATTCTTGGTCCTGACAAACTACCAGTCACTTAGCACCTTCATCGACTTTACGCTGGTTAAGTTATAGCTACTGCTCGTCCAGTATGGGTCATGAATAATATATTTGCCATTCGAAACACCTTTGATGACAATAAAATGGTTTGAACCATCGGAGTTATAAACAGGTCCACTTCCGGTATAGACACTGACAATGACCGGACGGTTGCGAGCAAGTTCGCTGTTGACTGTGTCCCAATTCACCCGGGTGCTTGAATTGAAACTGACACCGATACCGGAAGTAAAGTACATCCAACTGCCATAAACGAAATGGGAATTATTGACGACGCTGGGCGGAGTAATCGGATGGCCCATCTTGGTTGCCACCATCGCGAAGGAGGTCACGAGACAGCCGGCTAGAGCGATCGTCAAAGGATTCGAATAAGTAAAATCACTGGCGCCAATAAGAGGAGTGGTATAATTTTGTTGGTTATAATACCAGCTGTTATCAACACTTGAAATCAGTCCGTTGCCCTGAGGCGTACCACTGCCACTATAAATTTGGATCAAAATTTTTCTGATCTCGGTCGCTTTGGCCTCGGCCTGTGCCGCTTGGTTATTTAAATCGCTGATGGCACCGTTGGCATCAGTCAGAAGTTGATTTTGAATTGATTTTTTCTCGGCCAGATCACTTTTTTGAGCCGTTTGATCATTTTTGAGATCGTTTAGCGATGCCAGCTGATTCTGTTGATCCGTTTTTTGGCTGTTCAGATCAGCTTTGAGCTGAGTGATTTTGTCCATCTGATTTTGAATCTGCCCTCTGACCGAATCGTAATACTGTTGTTGATCAATAATATCCGAGAAGTTGTTTGAACCGATAATCGCTTCGAAAAAACCTGACGATCGGCCACTCATATACCATGAGGCGACTACATTAGAAAGCTTACTTTGCTCAGCGTTTAAATTATCTTCCTGCATTTTAATATCGGCTTCGATTTGGGCAATCCGCGCATTTGTGTCAGCAACCTGGCTTATTGTTAAATTTATCGCTGACTGAGTTTGATAAATTTGCGAGCCAACAATGTTTAATTGTTGTTTGATCTGCGCCGCTTGCTGAGCTTTGGCTGCCGCTTGAGCTCTCGCCGCCGCCGCTTGCTGAGCGTAATACTCCTGCTGCGCCTTTAATTGCGCCGAGGTCAGAGCCGAAGCCGAAATTGGCATCAGAAAAACCGCCATGACGATCACCAAGGAAATGATTTTATAAAATTTTTGTTTAGCTATTTTCACCCTGCTTTTAACTTTTAACTTTCGACTTTTAACTATTTGAGGTGTTTCTTGACGGCGAAGACCGAGCAAAGTGTTCCCAAAAAGATACCGACGAGAAGCTGAATTACTATTATAGCAAAAAAACTAATATTGGAGATGAGTGTGCTGACATTGGCGACACCAAGATAATTTCCAGCCGCCGGTAAGAATAATTGTGCCGCCAGATATAGTATCAGCGAAGAAATTATTGCCGCTAAAATTCCGTAGACGACGCCTTCCAAAATAAACGGTCCCTGGACATACCAGTCCGACGCTCCAACTAGTTTCATAATCTCAATCTCTTCGCTTCTGGCATAAATCGTCAGACGGATCGTATTGTAAATAATTAGGATTGAAATGATCACAAACAAACCAGACAAAATCCAGCCGACATACTTAATAAAAGTCGTAATTTTGATCAGCCGGTCGACCAAATCTTTGTTTTTGCGATAGCTGATTTCTTTTATCAAAGGTTTGTAATCGGTCGAACTTAAAAAGGTATTGACCCCCTCCAGATCTTCCGGCTGATCTGTCTTGATCTCGAGGCTGCGCGGCAGAGGATTATAAGCATCGTTAATAATATCTCGCAGTTGAGTGTTATCGGTATTTTGACTGCGCCAGACTTCCAAAGCTTTTTCTTTGGAAATATAATCAACTGATTTAACATCTGACCGCGCCAGCAGAGTATTTTCGATTGAAAAAATCTGATCATTCGAGACAGAATCATTGAAATAAACGGAAATATCAACTTTGCTTCGAAGCATTGTTGTAGTTGAATTGACCATTAGAAGCAAACAAGTAAAAAAGGAAACAGTGAAAAGAGTCAAAATCATCACCAGTGTTGCCGCCAGTGAAAGCCAGCGGTTCCGCCAGAGCGAAATCAGGGCTGTTTTGGTAATCCGGGTTAGAGTTGTAAATAGCTGCATAATTTAGAATTTAAAATTTAGAATTTAAAAACAATTTTAAATGTTTTAATATTAAATTTTCAAACATTGATCATTATTTTCAAATTTTAAATTGAAAATTTTAAATTCCTGTAGCCTCTGGCTACAGGTTGTATTTCCCTTTTTGTTGGTCAGAAACGACCTTACCATCTTTCATTGTGATCACTCTCTTTTGCAAAGAATCGACGACTTCTTTATCATGGCTCGCCAACAAGACGATCGTGCCCTGCTTATTAATCTTAAACAGTAATTCGATAATTTCCCAAGTCGAGACCGGGTCAAGATTGCCAGTCGGTTCATCGGCAATCAGTAATTTAGGATTGTGAACCAGCGCCCGAGCGATCGAGACACGCTGTTTCTCACCGCCAGATAGTTCCTCGGTAAAAGAAAAAGCCCGATTGGTCAGTCCGACAAGGTCGATAATTTTTGGCACTTTTTCTTTAATTTCACTGTCAGGTGCATCGCATACCTCGAGGGCAAAGGCAATGTTCTCATAGACAGTTTTTTTGGGGAGTAGTTTGAAATCCTGGAAAATTACCCCGACCTTACGCCGGAAAAATGGTAGCTCCTTCTTTTTCAACTCCGAGATGTCTCGGCCAGCAACAAGAATTTTACCGCCAGTTGGTTTCTCCTCGCAGGTTAGTAATTTAACCAGCGTTGATTTACCAGCGCCGGATGGACCGACCAAAGAAATAAATTCACCGATTAAAACATTGAAAGAAACGTCATGAATTGCTTCGATATTGGCGGAATATTTTTTGGAAACGTTTTGAAATTCGATGACAACACTTTCATCAGCTTTTTTTACTTTATCTGGTTCCGCCTTAACAGTTTTGTTTTTTTGTTTTATATCTAAATCTGTCATGATTTTATTTTTCATTAATCATTTTTCATTTCACATTAATTGCTCTTTTATTAATTGCTAAATTTAAAAATGATAAATTAATGAAAAATTGTAAAATGGAAAATGCGAAATTATTTTCTCCTAATATTTTATATCATCGCGGTAGTTAAATCCATCCCGTCCATTTCAGCACTTTTTTCGAGCTCTAGATTTGCCAATATTGATGGTGCCATGTCGGCGAGGACTCCGATAGGGGTCCCGGTAGCATACTGAATATAATCGGCATTTGGAAATTCTGTCGCGACGAACTGATAAGGCTTCTTGACAAAATCGAGATAGACAAGCGGGACAGGATTGGTTGTGTGTTCCTTGTGCGGCTGTTTAGTCATCTCATCAACCATCATTTCACAATTGCCATGATCAGCCGTTATAAACACCTTGTAGCCATGTTCCGAGGCCAGCGGCAAAATCTGAGCCAAGCAGGCATCGACGGCTTCACAGGCCTTAACCCCGGCTTCGGCCACTCCGGTATGCCCGACCATATCGCCATTGGCAAAGTTGACAACAACAAATTCATAATTTTCCCTGATCGCTCCAAGTAGTTTCTCCGTCACCTCCGGCGCCGACATTTCTGGAATCTTGTCGTAGGTCGGCGATTTTTTTGACGGTACGACGACATCGGTTTCATTTGTCAAAGCCGCTTCAATACCGCATTTGAAGAAATAGGTCACATGAGCATATTTTTCCGTCTCGGCAGTATGAAATTGACGAATATTATTGCGGGCTATTATCTCTGACAGGGTGTTTTCCAGATTTTCCGGTGGAAAAATTACCGCCGCTTTTTGGTCTTTTTGATATTGCGTCATTGTCAGCAATGTCAATCCGGCCGGAATCTGGGCTCCTTCAGCGCCTGAAAAAAGTGATAAGATCTGGCGCGAGCGGTCACTCCGGTGATTGAAAAGAATAATGGTGTCGTTGGCCGCCACCATACCACCTTCGCCGATGACTGATGGCTCAATATTTTCATCATTTTTGCCATTTTTGTAATTCGCTTCGATCGCGGCAGTAATGTTTTCATATTTTGCACCGACATTTTTAGTGAAGAGATCAAAGGCTTTTTTCTGGCGGTCCCAGTTTTTATCTCGGTCCATCGCAAAGTAACGGCCGATCATTGTCGCAACAGTACCTCGACCATACTTTTTGAATGCTTCTTCAAGTTGATCAACAAATTTTTTCGCTGCCTCTGGTGCCGTATCGCGGCCGTCAGTGATAAAATGAACATAAACCTTGTCAATTTTTGCCTTGCTCGCCGCTTCGAGAAATGCAAAAAGATGTCTGATGTGCGAATGAACGCCACCATCGGAAACCAAGCCAACTAAATGCAGAGCAGAATTATTTTTCTTGGTCGCTTCAATGGCGTTTTTGAGAGCATCCTTTTCAGCAAATTCGCCCGACTCGATCACCAAATCAATCCGGGGCAGATTTTCCCAGGCGACCCGGCCGGAGCCGATATTCATATGACCGACCTCTGAATTACCTGGTTCGCCGGGTGAAAGTCCGACTTCGAGACCAGATGCGGTAAGTGATGTCTTGGGATAATTTGTATAGATGTAGTCCATCGTCGGTGTCTTGGCCAGAAGCGGCGAATTGCCGACTTCAGCGCCGGACAAACCCCAGCCATCAAGAATGATGAGCATTACTTTTGTTGACACATTACCTCCCGTTTTAGATGCACCACTATTATAGCATCAGTCAACTATTGGTCAAAGTACAGGACTTACGCACCATAGTGCAAGCTTTAGCTTGTTAGGGCTGGATTAAACATTTTTGTTGTACGTAATCCCAACACGCTGAAGCGTGGTCTACGAGTTTATGTGTAAGTCCTGAAAGTAGACATTTTTCCGATTATCTGTTATATTATTGGCGACCAAAGCGAAAGGAGCTGGGTCATGCCTAGGAAATGGAATTGGACGGACTACGGTGCGGGACTTGCCGTCTGGACCTTTCTCGGCTCTTTTGTCTCATCGATCGTCGCTCTGACCAGCGCTGCCCTTCATGGGCGGTTCAACGCTGACCCGACCGTCGCTGACGGTGTCAACGGCATCGTCTTCTACGCGGTCACTAGCATCATCGTCGCGTGGATCAACATCCGCCGACTGGCAAGGAGCTCGATCAGAAATGCCTAGCTGGCTGAGACCGCTCGGGATTGCCATTTACGGGCTGAATCTGGTCGTCAGCTTTTTGATCGTGTTCGCCGTCGGCGGCCTGATCAGACTCGGACAAACCGTGATCCGATTCATCGCGGACCGCACTGGATCGACAACTGACCCAACAGCCAGATCGAGAAGTGGGGGAAACTCGAACAAGGAAGCAAAAGATGGGCAAAGCTAGCCCACCCGACCGCGCGAGCGGCGCCCCGCATAGGGACGCCGCTCGCTAGGAGAACTTAAAAGTCAATATTTCAATATAACTTACGATTTTTCCAATATAATTCTCTTTTTAAATGCCCCGCGCTTGAGGGCTTTTTCTTTTCTGACCGAATCAATCTCTTTTTTGTCAAATTTCCTGTACTCACAAATGGCATTGATTATTTCGATGATATCGGCCATCTCTTCAACTGTTTCACTCGCACCAAACTCCTTGACCTCTTCGCCGAGTTTTTCTTTCAATTTCTGCCAGTACTCCGCGTCACCGGCAATATGAATAACTGCCTTCTCACCCTTGCTCTCAATGATTTCCGGAATTTTATCCCGGATGAGTTTGTTGTATTTCATTAATCTGAAATTATTTTTTCTTTTTTTTATTTCTATCGCGTTCTCTGGCGATTAAAGTTGGCAGTGCCATTAGAATCAAAATAATCATCAGTATGCCCATTGCGATGTAGAACAGCAGTAAATTGTTTTCCATTAGTCCTCCTTTAAAATATTGAGTCCAAACCACCAGCAAGCTATTGCAAAGAGCAAACCAGTGATGAAAGTTATAAAATCTGTGGCCGAACCGGCTCGACCCAGTAGTGGCACAACTGTCGTCGCCGCAAACACTGTGCCTACATTATTGAATACGTCGGCCAGAAATGACAACTGCTTCAAATTCATAATTCAATTTTATCGCTGTTGCAAAAATAGATCAACTTTTATCTGCCGTGGCATTTTTTGTACTTCTTACCGCTTCCACACGGACACGGGTCGTTGCGACCAACCTTCTTGGTATTTTTGACCTGAGAAACCGGCCCGCTGGCGGCGGATTCCTTCATCCGGTCATAAACTGTCTTGCCTTTTTCGATCACTCTGGTCGTCACGCCTTGATCTAAATTCTTCGACTCCGCCATCATCTTTTGCTCAACGTTCCTCGTTTCATGTTCCTCGTTCCTGATTGCTTGTTCTTCCTGAAACCCACCAATCTGATCAGCGTCCGGCTTGGTATATTCGGCTTTGGCAATATTAGCAATTGGCGCCGGCTGATTGATAGAAACTTCGACTTTGAAGATCGTCCGGACGACATTTGACTCGATACTTTTTAATAGTCCTTCGAACATTCTAAACGCCGCTTGTTTGTATTCGACAAGTGGATCCTTCTGACCGTAGCCCTGGAGGCCGATACCGGTCCGCAGCTCATCCATCGTCGTCAAATGTTCGATCCAGAGCATATCGATGGTGCGGAGATAGACCATCTTTTCAACAGTCCGCATCACTTCCGGTGTTAGCTTGGCTTCCCTACTATGATAGAGCTCATGTGCGAGCTCTTTGACCGCATCATCATCAAGTTTGGATAAATCAATATCGCCAAGAATTGTTCTTAACTCAGCCGTAATTTTTGCTTCGTCATCAACATAGAGGCCAAAAATATTTGTGATCTCTTCGTCAAGAATGTCGAGAATTTCGGCTTTCAGGTTTTTTGTGTCATCCTGAGCGGTAGCGAAGGATCTCTCGTCGTTATCGGGATTCTTCACTTCGTTCAGAATGACAGAATTAGAGTCAAGCTCAAGAATCGCTCGCCGCTTTTTATAAATCACCTCGCGGTGTTTATTCATAACATCGTCATACTCAACCAAGTGTTTCCTGGTGTCGAAGTTGTAGCCCTCGACCCGGCGCTGAGCCGATTCGATCGAGCGGGAAATCAACTTGTTTTCGATCGGCATATCATCTGGCAAACCGAGTGAATTCATCAGGTTTTTCAGCCGTTCGCCACCAAAAATCCGCATCAGATCGTCTTCCATCGAAACGAAAAACTGCGACGAACCATGATCGCCCTGCCGCCCAGCCCGGCCACGGAGCTGATTATCAATCCGGCGCGCTTCGTGCCGCTCGGTTCCGAGCACATGCAAGCCGCCGAGTTCTCTGACACCATCGCCAAGCCGGATATCAGTTCCCCGGCCAGCCATATTTGTCGCCACCGTTACTGCTCCCAGTAAGCCGGCTTTAGCAATGATCTTCGCTTCGCGGTCATGCTGTTTGGCGTTTAGAACCTCATGTTTGACGCCGGCCTGCTTCAATTTTTTTGACAAAACTTCGTTCTTGGCCACCGAAACAGTGCCGATCAAGATCGGCTGGCCATTATCATTCATTTCCTTGACACTAGCAACGACTGCGTCAAATTTGGCTTCCTCGGTCTTGTAGATCTGATCGGGGAAATCTTTTCTAACAACTGGTTTGTTCGTTGGAATTTCAACAACATCGAGTTCATAAATTTTGAAAAATTCCTCCGCTTCCGTCACCGCCGTTCCGGTCATGCCGGCCAATTTCTTATACAATCTGAATAAATTTTGAAATGAGATCGTCGCCAATGTTTGCGATTCCTGCTTGACCTCGACATTTTCCTTCGCTTCAATCGCCTGGTGCAAACCCTCTGAAAAACGCCGTCCGATCATTAATCGACCGGTAAATTCGTCGACAATTAATATTTCGCCGTCACGGACGACATAATCGCGGTCGCGTTTGAACAAAGTCTGAGCTTTGAGCGCCTGCTCGAGGTGGTGAACCATCGCCAAGCCACCAACGGCATAAATATTGTCGACATGGAGCATTTTTTCCATCTCTTTGATGCCCTGATCAGTCAGTGTCGCCGCCCGGTCTTTTTCGTCGACAATATAGTCAACTTCATTCTTTAATCTTGGCACTAGCGAAGCGAACTGAGCATACATACTGCCAGATTCCTCGGCCGGTGCGGAAATGATTAACGGCGTCCGTGCTTCATCAATCAAAATCGAGTCAACCTCGTCGACGATGGCAAAATTTAGCGTTCGCTGGACACACTGTTCGACCGAGGGCGCCATATTGTCGCGCAGGTAATCGAAACCGAATTCGTTGTTCGTGCCATAAGTGATGTCGGCGGCGTAGGCCTCTTTGCGCGAGCAGAGCTCGAGATTTGAGCCGTCGCAATCGGAGTAATGTTTATAATCGGTTTTTTTGACAAATTTGTAGCTTTCCTGATTGCTTTGGATGACGCCAACAGTTAAACCGAGGAAATTGAAAACCTCACCCATACCCTCACCCTGATGTTTGGACAGATAATCGTTGACGGTGACGAGGTGAACGCCCTTGCCGGTGAGAGCGTTCAAATACAATGCTAATGCCGCTACGATCGTCTTACCCTCGCCCGTTTTCATCTCAGCGATTTTGCCCTGATTGAGTACCAGTCCGCCAATAATCTGGACATCAAAGTGCCTTTCCCCCCAAACCCGCCGCATCGCCTCTCTTAAGACCGCGAATGCTTCGGGTGTAATTTCATCAAGAATCTGCGTCTGCTTTTCAATGTCATCCTGAGCGTCAGCGAAGGATCTCTTGATCTTTTCTTTAAATTCTTCTGTCTTCGCTTTCAATTCCTCATCAGAAAGTTTTTTAATCTTTTCTTCTAAAGAATTAATCTCGGCAACCTTTTTTTCAAGGTTTCCAATCACCCGCTTGCTTGGATTGTAGAGTAAATTTAATATCGACATGATTTGAGTCAAAAATTAAGGGTTAAAAGTGAAAAGTTAAACGTAGGCCAGCCTTCAGGCTGGAAAACAAGCTAAAGCTTGATCTACTGTGTAGTTGTAGCCCACGCTTCAGCGTGTTTGTCCAAGCTAAAGTTTAGACTACCTAAATTCACTTCGATCTTACCATCAAACACGGCTAAATTCAATCAGAGACATCATAAAAATTGACTTTTCCGACAATCGGCGTATTGTTAAAATAACAATTATTAGTATTGGAGATAATTATGACCTTCTTGAAAGTCGTTGTCAGCATCGCCTGTACGGTATTTTTAGTAATCTTTCTAAATAACTTGATGGGGCGGATCTTCCCTCAACCCGACAGAACAGACACAAGTTCTTACCAAACTTGCGAAAAACTCTATCCGACCATCATCTTATCCACCGACCCAAATTACGAATCCAACCGTACAGCAAACGATAAATGCGTCAAAGATCTGTCGCAGAAACGAAATGACGACGCGGCAGTGGCAAATATGAACGCTTGGGTCAGAGCCATCGTCGTCATGGTCATCCTTGTCGTTATTGCAATTTTCCTCTTTAAAAAATTCCCTTTTTATAGTTCCTCACTCATCGCCGGCGGATTATTTTTTGCCCTTTCATACTCCATTTACGGAATGATCGGCAGCTATACCGGCGGAGATCTGAGCGACTCAGTCAGACAGATGACTGAAAATTTTAAGATTTTTACCAGCCTGATTGCTTTTATTGCCCTGACTTGCGCTGATATCCTCTTTTTTGAAAAAAACCACAAAAATCAAGCCCAGCAAAATCCTGCCTCGCACAACAACTTCAGCTAGAAACGAATCACAAAAAAACTGATTGGATCCCCGATCAAGTCGGGGATGACAGGCTTAATTTAATTCGAAATGTCAGCCTGTCACTTCTTTAACCTCAACGCCCTCAGGGCTTTGGTGATGTAGCCGTCAGTGCCTTCGTGAGATTTTTCGATTTTTTGCTTGTGAATCTGGCTGACTTGACGCTCGAAAGCCTTGTGAGCGCGGGCAAAAGCACGCAGAAGCCGGTCATCAGTCACGTGGGCAAAGATTTTTTCGCCAAATATCACAGACGAGATCTCAACTTCCTGATCAATTCCCCCCTTCTCCAAACTGGATTCATCGCGTAAATAGATATCAATCGTGACCGGTTCATCTTTACAATATTTTTTCAATTTTAATAATTTTCTTTCAAATAGAGCTTTCTGCTTCGCTGTGATCACCACATCTTTAATGTGGAACTCGATCTTCATACACCACCTCCATCTTTATGATTACAAAACTACAAATTGAATACAAATCTTACAAATTATCTCTGCTGATGTTGAGAATACGATGATAATTGACTCCCTTCGCTGTGAAACAAGCAATGATTCCCAACTCTAAACCGGATGTTCTTAGATAGTCATGTAACTGTTGAAAATCGCTTTTTTGAACAAATCGGCCTGTCTTCAATTCTAAGATTACCTTGTCTTCAACATAAAAATCAAGGAAGTTATTCCCAATTTTTTCCCCTTTATATTTAAGATCGATAGAGTACTGTTGAATAAATTTAACGCCAGCCTTGCTAAATTCAGTTGCGACAGCTTTTTGATAATAACTTTCGCGGTGATTCGGTCCAATATTATTAAATACTTTAAACAGGCAGCCAACGATTTGGTAGCTGAGTTCCGGATATGCTACTTTACTTTTTTCCTTCGCCATTTGTAGAATTTGTACTCAATTTGTAGTTTTGTATTCTCAATGTTTTATTTCAGTGAAGCCTGTGTACTTTTGTAAAATTACCGGAATTTTCACACTGCCGTCTTTTCGCTGGTAATTTTCGAGGACGGCAATCAATGTCCGTTCAGCAAAGGCAGTGCCATTTAGGGTATGAACAAATTCAACTTTTTTGCCTTTAGCTTTATAGCGAATATTCAAGCGGTGGGCCTGAAAATCAGTGCAATTTGAACACGAATGTG
>JAUSKR010000011.1 GCA_030649445.1 bacterium | reverse complement strand
ATTGAGAGATGTGAACGACTAAATCCATCTTCGGCCAACATACTTCTCAAGGTTCTAGAGGAACCGCCGCAAAACGTTATCCTGATACTAACATCGTCCAATGAAAAAATTTTGGCGACAATCAAGTCACGTTGCCGGATTTATAAGTCAAGCAGTGAAGAAAAAGCTGAAAATCATACTTTTTCATACGAAAGTGTTTTGACGGATAATCTGGCCGGTGCATTTAAAATGATTGAAAACACTGTCAAAAATAACGAAACAGAAAAGTTTCTGGATGAATTATTGTACAATACACGGATGGAGATGATCGAAAATATTGATCCGGTGATGGAAAAATTGGCCGAGAATATTATTACTGCGCAAAAAAGAATTAAAAGCAATGTGAATCCGAGATTAGTACTGGAGAACTTGGTCTTAAAAGCAAGACAGACCCAGTTAGTTAAAAGTTGAAGGTTAAAAGTTAAAAGTATAGGGAAATAATGGAAAAAAAGAATAAAAAATATTACTTGAAAGCCAGAAGCGATCATAAAATATATAATTTTGATTGCGGTAATCTTGAGATCAATGCTCTCGATCTTGTTATTTTCGAGAATGAAACTTGTCAGGAAATCGCCACTGTTATTTCCGAAGAGGAACTTAAGGAAGCGAACACAAGCGACAAAAATCTTGATCATGTGGTTTTGATCCGCCGTCTAGGTGAGAGAGATCTAGCTATCGATGAGGAAAGAAAGGTCGAGGCGACAGCGGATCTGCCAAAATGTCAGGAAATCATCGAGAAACATTCTTTGCCGATGGAACTCTTGAGCGCTGACCTGTCTTTCGATGGTAAGAAATTAACTTTTTATTTTATCGCTCCTAGTCGAGTTGATTTTCGTTCGGTAGTGTCCGAACTGGCGGCCAAATTTCAGAAATTGATCCGTCTCCAACAAGTCGGAGCGCGTGATCGGGCTCGTTGTGCCGGTGGCATCGGCCGTTGCGGCGAAGAATTTTGTTGCAAGCGGTTTCTAAAAGGCGATCTCGAATGTGTCACCTCTGAAATGGCGGCTGATCAAAATTTAGGCCAAATGGGAAGTAACCGTGTCATTGGTTGCTGTGGAAAATTGATGTGTTGTCTGCGCTATGAACTTGATTTTTACCGTGAGCGTAAAGCCAAAATGCCGCCGATCGGTAGTCAATTTTCAACTTCGAAAGGCAAGGGGATTGTCAAGAATCAAAATATAATAGAGAATAAGGTCACAGTCGTATTAGAAGATAGAACATATTTGGAGGTAGATTGTTAGAAGTTATCATCATCTTGTGTTTGGCTGGAGCACTCTTTTTGCTTTTGAAACATTACCCTGACGCCAAAATGCTTAAATTTCCGATTAGCAAGGAATCGCTGTCTCAGTTTATCGGTAAATTTAAATTTAAAGGTAAAAATATTAGTCGTGAAATTGCTGAGGAAATTGCTCGGGATCAAGACGGAGTAATATCACCAAAAGAGCTCGAAGATGCGGCGGTAAGCTTTGATGAAGACCCGGAACTGGCCAGGATTTTAGTTCAGGCGGACAGACTCCATTCCGAGGGCGATCTGAGAGGAGCCGAAGACAAAGCTGTTGAAGCGATTTCGAAGAATAAAAAATGTGCTAAGGCATATGCTTTGATCGGTAATATCGCTTCAAGCCGGGGACAGTTTAGTGAAGCCGAAGAAGCTTATCGGGCGGCGTTGAAATGCAATCCCGATTTTGCCGAAGCTTATTTTGGCCTGGGGACTATCGAGTTGCGAGAAGAAAACCATACTGAAGCGACTGAATTGCTGGTCAAAAGTGTTGCTCTTGATAAAAACCATCCCGACTGGTACGCCTTACTCGGTAAGGCCTATATGGAGATCCGCCAATATGCCAAAGCGGCCAAAGCGTTCAAGCGGGCGACGAGTATGGATATGGATAATAAAGAATATCGTGATCTGGCCTCGGAGGCGGAAGAAAAACAGAAAAGCCACACGGTTTTCACCCGATCTAAGCCAAATTGACAGCGTTCTTTGCTGTCATCCCGGACTTGATTTTGGATTCATTCATTCATTCATTGAATTAAATTACTGCTTTTGATATAGTTTTTGTGTTGTTTTTTGATTTTGGTGCCGTTGTAGCTCAGTTGGTAGAGCAACTCCATGGTAAGGAGTAGGTCACCGGTTCAACTCCGGTCAACGGCTCCATTTTTTATTGAATAATCCACCATTTTAGGATATAATTCATTGGATAATATGCCGGGTTGGCGGAGTAGTCAATCGCTCGTGACTGTAAATCACGCACCTTCGGGTTTCGGGAGTGCAAATCTCTCACCCGGCACCATCCTTCGCCCCGTTGGGGCTACGGATGGCACGGCCACGATTAAGCCGATATAGCTCAGTGGTAGAGCAGCGCTTTTGTAAAGCGAAGGTCGTCGGTCCAAATCCGACTATCGGCTCCAGCTTAGAAATATTCAACATCCAATAATCAATATTCAACGAAGGAATTTTATGGCGAAAGATGCACGAAAACTGGTCACCCTGGAATGTGAAAAATGCAAAACCAGAGGTTATCACACTGACAAAAGATTGAAAGGTCAAGACGTTATCAAACGGATTGAACTTTTGAAATATTGCAATGTCTGCAAGGTACGCACTTTGCATAAAGAAACAAAGTAATTTCTTCGAAATTACTTTGTTAATTTATCATTTTCCAATTTTCATTAATTGATAATTGACAATTGATCATTGAAAACTTGCGCCTTTGGCGCACATAGGGGCTTAGTTAAGCGGTATAATGTGGGTCTCCAAAACCCGAGTCAGAGGTCCGACTCCTCTAGCCCCTGCCAAAAATATTCCACTGAAGTGGAATATTTTTGATCTAAAAGTTAATTCAGTAGAGACTCGTTGACTGTGTCGAGCCGGAATCCGATGCGTTATTAGCGTTTATTTTTTTGTAGATCAGGTAGATTGCGCCATACGCAATTATCGCCACGACCACATATATACCGATCCAGCTCCAGACCGATCTTTTGCCATAGCCACCTGAGTTATCTGAGTCGTCCATTTCATTCTCCCTACAATTACTATTATATTATATATAATAGCATAGTTTGCTGATAAATAACTTGGAACGGCTTGAGCGACTGATCTAATTAAGCAATTACTTTTGATTTTCGGGCTTTGAGCCGGAGAGCCGGGTCGAGGATTTTTTTGCGTAGGCGGAGGTTTTGCGGTGTGACTTCAAGGAGCTCGTCGTCTTCGAGAAAGTCGATGCACTGTTCGAGCGAAAAAATAATTGGCGGTGTCAGGGTCGTGATCATGTCAGCGCTTGAAGCCCGCATATTGGTCAGCTGTTTTTCTTTAGTGACATTGATCTCAAGATCGTCCTCCCGTTGATTCAGACCGACGATCATGCCGGCGTAGACATCGGTATTTGGCGGGGTGAAGGTACTACCTCGTTGCTGGGCGATATTCAAGCCAAAAGAAACGGCTTTGCCGGCGGAAAAAGCAATCAGGACGCCGTTGCGCAATTTCGGAATTACACTGCCGACTTTATCGAAACGCAAAAAGATGGAGTTCATTATGGCTGTGCCTTTTGAAACGGTCAGCAAAACGTTGCGCAATCCTAATGTGCCTCTGGTGGTGATTTGGAAAACCAAGCGGATCGTGCCGTCAGGGTTTTCTTCTTGATGCATCAAAATACCACGACGCTTATTTAATTCAGCGATGACATTACTGGCCGAATCGGCGGCAACATCGATAGTTAATTCCTCGATCGGCTCAGATAGCTCACCATCAATAGTTTTAGTAATAACTTTCGGTTTGCCGACTTGGAGTTCATAGCCCTCGCGCCGAAGGGTTTCGATAAAGACAGAAAGATGAAGTTCACCCCGGCCAGAGAGGATAAAATCACCACTTTCGCCGCTGGCTAATTTCATCGAGACATTTGTTTCAAGTTCCTTGACGATGCGGTCGTGGAGATGGCGGGCGGTCACAAACTTGCCTTCGCGTCCGGCAAAGGGCGAAGTGTTGGCATAGACTGAGATGCTTAGAGTTGGCTCCTCGATAGCGATGGCTGGCAGAGGGATTGGATCAGCCGGATCAGCCATTGTATCGCCGATGGAAACTTTTTTCAGTCCAGCAATCGAAACAATATCACCGGAGGCGGCCTCAGCAACCTCAACTTTTTTCAAACCAAGATTAACAAAGATTTTTTCAATTTTGCCGGATTCGATGATGCCGGATTCATTGACCAAAACGGCCGGCAGACCGGTCTTGACGATGCCATTTTTGATTTTGCCGATGGCATGTTTACCGATGAAACTGTCATAATCAAGGGCTGAAATAAGCATTTGGAATGGTGCCTCGTCATTCTTTTCAGGTGCTGGAATATGTTCGATGATTCCGTCGAGAATAGGGGAGAGATCAGCCCCGACATTTTCGTCGACTGGCAGTTCATCCCAGGCTTTGCCGTTGCGGCCGACGGCATAATAAATTGGAAATTCAAGCTGAACGTCTTCAGTTGCCAATTCCAGAAAGAGATCATAAGTTTTATCGATCGTTTTGGGAATGTCAGCATTGATCTTGTCGATTTTGTTGATAACGACAATTATTTTCAAGCCCAAGCCAAAAGCTTTTTTCAAGACAAATTTGGTCTGGGGCATCGGGCCTTCCTGAGCATCGATCAACAAAATAGCGCCGTCAGCCATTGATAGTGTTCTCTCGACCTCACCGCCGAAATCGGCGTGACCAGGTGTGTCAATAATATTTATTTTGGCACCCTTATAGTTGATGGCCGTATTCTTGGCGAGAATGGTAATGCCGCGTTCCTTTTCCTGATCGTTGGAGTCCATAATCAGGTCTTGGGACATGGCCGCTTCGTTTTGGCGGAAAGTTTGCGATTGTTTCAGCAGTCCATCAACAAGAGTTGTCTTGCCGTGGTCGACGTGGGCAATGATGGCAACGTTGCGAATATCCATTACCGTGCCTCGACGAAAGTTAAAGCGACACCTTTTTTGCCTTCGCGGCCGGTTCGGCCGATGCGGTGAATATAGTCATCATAGGTTTGCGGGACAGTGTAATTGATGACATGACTGATGTCCTTGATGTCGAGGCCGCGAGCGGCAACGTCGGTGGCGACCAAAATAGTTACCTCATTGTTGCGGAAAGCGGTCAGGGCGCGGACGCGCTGATTTTGCTTTTTGTTGCCGTGAATTGACTCAGCTTTGAAACCCTCGCGGTTTAAATCATTCGTCAGGCGTTCGACATCGCGCTTGGTTTCAGAAAAGAGCAAAACCTTTTTTAGCTCCGGCTGGCGCAGAAGATTAGACAACTGGTTAAATTTAACGCTTTTGTCTCCATGGACGCGGACGATATCCTGTTCAACGTTGCTGGCAGTAGTGCCGGAATTAATATTAATGGTGACGGGATTGCTGAGGAATTGAGCGACCAAGTCTTTGATTTTGTCTGGCATAGTAGCGGAGAAGAAAAGAGTTTGGCGCTCAACGGGCAGGGCAGCCATGACTCGCTTGATTTCGTCGACAAAACCCATGTCAAGCATCCGGTCAACTTCATCGAGAACAATATTATTGAATTCAGAAAAATTAATATTTTTCCGTTCAGACAAATCTTTGAGCCGGCCCGGTGTGCCGATGATGAAGTTTGGGTGTCTCATCAGATTGTGGATTTGTTTGAAGATAGGGGAGCCACCGACGCAAACAGCCGAGAATATTTGCATGTTCCAGGCAAATTGGCGGAATTCGGTGTCGATCTGCATCGCCAATTCGCGGGTCGGCGCGATGATGAGGACTTTTTGAGATTTGTCTTTTGCTACCTTGTTAATTAGTGGCAGCAAAAATGCGCCGGTCTTGCCGGTGCCGGTGCTGGCCAGGCCGATGAGATCGCGGCCATCGATAATTAAATTAATGGCCTGGTCTTGAATCGGTGTCGGCGTGACGTATTTTTTGAATTTTAGATTCGACTTGATTTCAGGCACAAGCGAAAAGTCGTCAAATGAGTTGACGATCGGCTGCTCGACTTTTGCCGCCGTGTTGGCGGACGAGCTTTGGATAAAACGCGAGATGTCGATCGTTTCGCCCCTTCTGCGTTTTGGTCCTGAATGAGAATGTGGGTTTGAAGAGAACGATCTGGTGCGGCCGTTGAAAGTGGATCGCGCCGATTTATTTCGGCTAAAGCCATGATCGACTGACTGACTGCGGGAACCGAACCGACTCATAGTGCTGTGGCGTGGTTGCATATTTCCTTTTATTGCCCGAATTTGCACCACGCTAAGCGTGGTTGTGGAGACGCTAAGCGTCTCAAACGCAAAAATAGGCAAAGTAATTAATAATTTCGAGAGCCGACTAAATATTTATATCAGTCGGACTCCAAATTGCCGTATAGAACGTCGAAATTATTAATTACTTTTCGGAAATCTATAGAACAATTTTATAACATTGCTATCATAACATAAAACAATTCAGAACGCAATATAGGGGACGGTTCTGATTTCGATCTCACTTTTGACGAATCTCTGGGTAAGAGTGGAATGTTCCGCTTTGTTTTTGATGATATTTTGCTCTCCGCTTAGTCTTGGTTATAAATTCTTCAGAGCCCTGCGCCACCGATTTATTATCAAAATCGAAGACCTCAGATAAAATCATTTTTTGATACGCCGCCTGCCGGATTTGATCTGTCACACCGAGAGATTTGTAGATCGGGTCAAGAGTAATCAAGCGATTCGATTTTCCCTCTGAATACGTCTTGTAACTGCACCACTGCCAGCCATTTGGCTCTTTGACTAATCCGGCCCGGACGGCATTTAATTCGATGTATTTACCACATTGGATGAGGTAGTCATCCTGACTGATGAGCTTGCTTTTGAAGCGGTCTTGCCAGAAATGCCCATTCCAGCCATATTTGTCGCGATAGTAGGTGAAATAACTCAGATTCAATCTTTTCATAAAATTGGAATAATCTGACTCTGGTAAAGTTCGGATCAACTGATGAACATGGCTTGGCATCAGAGAATAATGGAAAAGTTCGAAAGGATGCTCCGCCCTGAAACGAACATACAATCTCAAGTAGACAGCGTAATCTTGCTCGTCGCGAAAAACAGTCTGGCCGTTATTTCCGCGGCACATAATATGGAAAACATTATTTGGCGGTAAAAATCTTGCAAGTCTTGGCATGATTGAATTGTATCTTAATCAGTAGAATTCGTCAAATTTGTAGCTAAAATCAGAACCGTCCCCAAATTGTCAACGTACAAGCTGAAGCTTGGTCTACTGCCCTAGCCGTAGTTCACGCTTTAGCGTGGCATTCTCAAACTGAAGTTTGTGCTACCAATCAATCGTAGCCCAGACTTTAGTCTGTTGTTCTCAAGCTAAAGCTTGATCTACGTTTATATGTAGCTCACGCTTTAGCGTGTTATAATTTAACCATGCGACCGAATTACAAACCAAACACAACCAATCGTCCTCGTCATATAAAACAAGACGACTCTTTCTATTTTATCACCGTCCGCACCGTCGACGGCCAATGGTTTTTACAGCCAGATGTATACAAGGAAATATTGCTCGAAAAAATTCACGCCAAAACATCCAAATTCGCTTAGTCTCTGATCGCCTATGTCATTTTGCACAATCACTATCACATTATTGTCAAAGTTGCTGATGCGCAAAAAATGTCCAAATTTATGGCCGAGCTAAATGGTGCGAGCGCCAGAGAAATAAACAAAGCCGATTCTGTAATCGACCGGAAGATCTGGTGGAATTTTTACGATCATATCATCCGGAACGAGGCTGATTTTTTTAAACATTTAAATTATCTTCACCAAAATCCGATCAAGCATGGTCTGACGAAAGATTTTAGCTATAAATTTTCTAGTTATGACGCCTGGATCAGAAGAAAAGGCAAAGAATATTTGGACGACGCCTTTGAAAAGTATCCGATCGTTGATTTCAAGAGTTTTAATGATGATTTTTAGGCAAGCTGAAGCTTGGTCTACTGCCCTAGCCGTAGTTCACGCTTTAGCGTGACATCCTCAAGCTGAAGCTTGTGCTACCAATCAATCGTAGCCCAGACTTTAGTCTGTCGTCCTCAAGCTGAAGCTTGGTCTACTGCCCTAGCCGTAGTTCACGCTTTAGCGTGTTGTTGACAAGCTGAAGCTTGGTCTACGTATGTGTCGTAGCTCACGCTTTAGCGTGGCATTCTCAAGCTGAAGCTTGGTCTACTTTTCTGATCGTAGCCCAAACTTTAGTTTGTCAAGTCGGAATTATCCTCTTCTGCACTACCTAATTTGTCCACCCCCTTGCATTTTAAAATGATCTGTGGTATAGCATAAGTAGCTCAAAAGGTGCGCGTTCCGCCAATCCCGGCGGCGCAAGTCCTAGGAGAGCACCATGCGGCGACGCAGTCTGGTTCTGACGGTCGGTCTGGTTCTGACCCTCGCCATGGCTGGCCTGATGGCCGGCTGCAGCGGTGGTGGCACCGGCGGCAACGACAACGGTGGCGGCAACGGAGGAGGCGGCAATCCCGGCGGCAATCCCGGCACCTCTATATCTGTCCGCCTCCAGATCCCCGAGTCCCTCGAGGGACTCACTCTGGCGTTGGACGACCTGACGGGGACGCATGTCGTGCAGCGGACGCTGCACGACGGCGACACGGTCGTCCAGATCGGATTGCCGCCCATTCCGCCGGTTCCAGAGGTACTGCTGCGTCCGTCCATCACCCGGGCGGACGGCACGGTCGTCTGGCAGTGGGTAACGGGCGGCCAGTTTCCCCGGGGTCAGCCCTGTTACCTGTTCCACAACTCCGATTTCCCTGGACCGTTCTGGAGTGTCGGGCGGATGGTGGAAGGCAGGATCACGTCGTTTGACAGCGTTGCTGGCTTCGGCGTCATCCAAGCGGTCGTCTTCCAGTGACGCCGCTACGGTGATTCGCTCGGTGGCGGACGGTGCTACATGCCCGTCCGCCACCCCTTTTTAATAAAACAATTTTGCAATATAATTATTGACTCTCGATATATCTCTCGGTATAATACAGCCATATTAACTATTTTAAATTCAGGTCTTGCCAAACTATTTTTGCTGTGAGAAAATAGTTTAAACCACAATCTAATATATAAGATATTAAATATCGAAGCGAGGGGATAATGGCAAAAATATCAATATCAGATGTTCTCAAGAAGAGGCGACATTTCAGAGTTGTGACGGTTTTTGCATGCCTGCTCTTATTATTGGCATTGGGGCAGATCGTTTTGATTAGAGGTAGTCAGAAAACTGTTGCCGCCGCAGATTGGTTCAGAGATCCTGTCGCGCGTACTTGCATACTCATTGCGACACGGAATCCGGGAGAGCAGTATAATATTCCGGCAAATTGTGAGGGGTTTGATATCACTATCGACGGTGCTATAACTGTGTATGCAGATGATGTAGTGATTTGGCAGGGAAGTGATAAGAACCACTATGAATGTCCACCGACACTACCAAGTGATAGTTCATATAAATATAATAGTATTGTGGGCTCAACATGCAAATATCTCAAGTATGTTTCAAAAGAGGACACAAAGACTATGGAGTCTCCTTACACCTATTGTCCTTACCAGTGGTGGTTCTGGGATGGAACACAATACTCTCTATATTCTTTGACCGATCAGACTGTTATCATGGTTGGCCATCGCAAAAAGTATCAATGCGAATATTCAAAAACGGTTTCGTCTCCTGACTGGAAAACATTTCCTGCAAATTCCGTTCAGAATGTCAAGGGGCAAGATTGTACAGCTCCAAAGTATAGTGGTTACCAGATTGAT
>JAUSKR010000024.1 GCA_030649445.1 bacterium | reverse complement strand
CTGACGGGCTAATATTCCCGCTTTTTTAACATCAATATTGCCATCTATACCGGATGAGTTTACAATAAAGTTATAAGGAGCGGCAACAAAAAGTGAATCAGAAACAATTCACAAAATTATTAGCCAAGAGAACTGATTTATCCGTCAAAGAAGCGCGAAAAATAGTCGAGGCTTTTGGTGATAGTATTGAAACCGCCTTGAAAAAGGGTGAGAGAGTTGTTTATTCAAACTTCGGTTCCTTCTATCTCGTCAATTACCCGTCGAAGACGATCAACCATCCGGCTTTTGGCAACAAGAGAAAAACGATAATGTTGGCGACCAATGCCGTCAAGTGGATGCCCTCTGACAACATCAAAGACCTGGTTGACCACCATTTGGAGACTAGCAGCGCAACCAGTTTTGGTTCGACCAAAATAATACAAGCAGCCAAGAAAAATGCTGGCATCTCAGACCGGAAAGCCCTTGATATTACTAAGGCTGAATATGAAACAATGAGAAATGCGAAGGAAAATTCTTCGACTGTGCAGAAAACCGGAAAAAGTGATGATGAAACTGTTAAAATCCCAATTCGCATCATCAAAAAAAGCTGGGTTGATCTGCCGGTCAGACAAATTCCGCTAAGTGAAAAAGAAATTGTTCCCTTTGATAAAAATTCTCTTCAAGTCAAATATATTGATCTGTCCAAGACTGATGTTCCCGATCATATCCTTTGCTTGGTGCCAGAGGAGATTGCCCGCCGGACCAAAATTATTCCGATTGATCTAAAAGATGAGATTTTAATTCTGGGGATGACTGATCCAAAAGACCACGATACTCTCGCAGCCATTAGAAAAATTGTCCGGAAGAAAATCTCGCCGCGTCTCGTGTCTGAAAGTGATTTTGACAAAGTCTTCGCCCAGTATGACCGGCTCGCTCTGACCGGAAATAAGCCAGAGACGACTCTTGCAAATACTGTCTCTGACTCCGAGCCAATAAAAATTGACAGTTCCACTCCAGTTAGCCGGGTCGTAAGTCTAATTCTCAAACGAGCTATCCGTGAACAGGCAACAACTATTCATTTCGACCCGACTGAACAAAGCGTTTTAATTAAGTTTCGCATTAACAGCAGGATAATAGAGAAAACTGCACTCGATAAATCTCTTCAAAAAGCAATTGTTGCTAAAATTAAACAGCTTGCAAACTTGAATAAAAAAAGTTCCGATGATAATCATCAAAACATTTTTTGTGTCAATATTGACGGCACAGATGAAGAGTTTGAGTTCTTGAGTATTCCCGTTGTCAATGGCGAAAAGATCGTTATTAACATCAAAGACCGCCCAAAGGTTCTTGAAAAATTAACCGAATTAGATCTCAGAGATTCCGATTTTGGAAAAATCAAAGACAATGCTGAAAAGATGGGTCTTGTGTTACTCGCCAGCCAATCAGAAAAAGAACGCAGTAGAATCTTCTACGCTCTAGCAGATTTTCTCTTGGCAAGGAATTTCAATGTTGTCACCTTGGAAAATAGCCCAGCTCTTGTCATTCCGGGGATTAATCAGATTGATGTCACAGGAGAAAAAAATCACGATCACGACTCGATGTTACTTTCAATCTCCAAGTTTGATTGCGATGTCTTGATGATTGACCAATTGCTAACCAAAGAAACCGCCGACAAAGTCTTGTCGCTTTTTGCTGATAAAATTATTATTGCTTCTTTTGAGGCCAAGGATTCGTTTGATGCTCTCTCAAAAATAACTGACCTGGGGGTCAATCCTAAAGTCCTGGCCGACAAGTTGAATTTGATAATTTCAGCTTATCCGGTTTATAGAGTTTGCCAATCTTGCAAGACATTAGAAAAACCTGATTCGAAAACTATCCATCAGATTAGAGATATTTTGAGCGGTTTGCCCGCACAAGAAAGATCCCGTCTGCGCAAACTAGGGAACCATTTTTATCGAGGTCTGGGCTGTACTGAATGTAATAAAACCGGCTATTTTGGCAAAATTACATTGTATGAAACTTTCATACTAAATGAAAAAATTCGCGGTCTAATTATTAAAAATAGCGATGCTGAAGCAATTAAAAAAGAAGCCGTCCGCGGCGGTTTCACAAATTTAATTCAAGACGGCATCATCAAAGCCCTCATCGGTGAAACGACTATCAGAGAAGTATTAGAGCAGAATTAACGTTAACCGTTTACCGGTAACGAAGCCCGGTTCGTCTAAGGGCCGACGTCAGACGTGACCGCTCCACGATACGGGTCTCGTTACCGATAGACCCTAGACGTGAGCTTTTATAATTAAGCTTTAACAGCCAGTGTCAGCGATTTTTCGATAGCGGTGATAATATTGGCCGGCATTGTCTCACTTTTAATTAAATACTGATCGTAAGGCTTCATAATATTTTTAATTTTGTCAATTTCCTGAATTAGGGCCGTCAGTAAAATTACTGGTATTTTTTTGGTCGTCTCATCCTCCTGCAGCTTTTTCATCACATCGATACCATTTATTTTTGGCATCATGATGTCTAGCAAAATAATATCTGGTTTTTCTGTGTAGACCTTCGCCAGTGCTTCTTCGCCGTCATAAGCGGATACAATAATATAGCCCTCTGCCCGCAAACGCTCAGCATACATTTCATGTAGGGTGATGTCATCATCAACTAAAAGTATTTTTGCGTTTGTTGCCATTTTACGCTCCTACTATCAATTTTTATATATTACGAAGTCATACAGATCATACAACGATCCATTAGTCAGATCAATATCGGCCTCGAGCGTCCGGTTAATTCCGCCAAAATAGCCGGTCGAAGTGATGACAGAGTTTGCACCGTTTAGTGGGTTTTGAGCAACAGCAGAACCGGTTTCTTGTAGCGAATAATCAATGTCCGAACCGATCGGTTTTAAAAATAATATTGCCCGATAATAAGAAATGGTTGGGGCAATTGCATTTTTTAACCCCGCAATAGTTGCTATGCCAGTAGCTCCATCATAAACATAATCGAGTGTGGTGGTGTAATCAGTGATAATATTATCTGGACTGCCACTATATGAGCAACCGACGGGATTTTTTAATAATTTTTTCTTTTCGATGATAGGACCGTTTTGAATCTGCTGAAGCTCTAACTTCACTTCTATTAAAACACATTTAGCTTGCTGTAATACGGCTGGTCGTTCCGGGCTAATTATTGGATTGGACGCTTTAAAAGACAGGGTTATATCATCGCCAACATTGAAGATGCTTTCTAGATCAATCTTTTTAGTCTCGTCTCTGGCAATGTGAAAATCTGAATAATTTGGATCAAGAGCAGGGTTGCTGAGGTTTGAGTTGCCCGAGACCGAGCCGGCGGGAGAACCGAGGGGCGACGCCGAACCCATCCGTAGATCGTAAAATTGACTGTTGGGATCGCTTATATCGAGTGCGGTTGTTGCGATATTGCTTTTGTCGACGTTCGGCTTTAGTACCTGGACGGAAGTTAAATTGGCTCGGGTGACATTATTTGAAAGAGTAAGCCAGTTTGCTGAAGTTAAAATCGAAGGTATTTGTGAATCACGGCTATAGCGGTAGCGCAGAAAGCCCTCTTCTATACCAGACTCAGCAGAGTAATAAGCACCAACACCGTTTTCATAGAGAGTTTCATTTGTAATCTGGATGTTTAGGACTTTGCCAAACGTAAAACCAACCGCGCCAACGGCAGTCACCAGCAACATCGCTATTACAATTGCCGATCCCCTCTTCTTCTGCATTCAGGACCCTTTTTAAGTACGATTAAATTATATACTGGGTTGTCAAATAATGCAAAAACAGACAAAACATTTGGTGTCAGACTGCTTCGATGCTAAAATATAAGAGCCTGTTTAATAATTGCTCTTGAAATGAGAACGAGATTGTTTCGAGTGAAAAACAGGAAATATGAGGAAGGGTAACCAGAGTTACATAGACGAACAGTTCGTGTTTTGGAGCCGAAATAGGCCGTTCGCAGTTATCAGATGTAGTTATTAAACAGGCTCGAATATGGAAAAAGTAAAAGTTGTTGAAATAATTGCCGATTCCAGTCTTGGCGGCGGGCCAAAGCATGTTTTGGGACTTTTGCGACACCTTGACCAGACAAAATTTGAGCCGTTTTTGATTTGTCCCGAGGGCCAACTGTCAAATCGGGCCAGTCAGATTAGCGGAATCGTCATTTATCATGTCCCGTTTAAATCTAAATTTGATCTGATTTCTCTGTTTGAACTGCGGAATTTTCTTAGTAGGATTAAGTCGAGCCACGACCCATTCGGCCCGATGGTTGTTCATTCTCACGGTCCCAGAGCCGGATTTTTTACTTCAGCTGCCGCACCACGGGGTGCCTACCGGGTTTATACAGAACACCGCTGGGACAGCGATTTTCATCTTAAAAACTCGCTCAATGAATTCTGGCAAAAATACATGCTCATGCGATCTATTCGCAAAGCAAATCAGGTTATTGCCGTGTCGTCATCGGTCAGAGATTTTTTAATCAAAGACAAACTGGCGCTGAAACAACAGATCGTCACAATTCCAAACGGGATCGACATGGGAACGAAAGACGGAAGACTAAAGGCAAAAGCTATTAAAGCGGCAAACCGAACACCGATCATCGGAACAATTGGGAATTTAAATTCGCAGAAAGGTCAGACTTATTTGATAGAGGCGATGAAAAAGGTAATTGAAAAATTTCCACTCGCAGTCCTTGAAATAATCGGTGAGGGCGAGCTCAGGGAGAGTTTAAAGTCAAAAGTTGAAAGTTTAAAGTTGGAACGGCATGTAACATTGTTAGGCAAAAAAGAAAATGTTGAAAATTATTTGCGACGCTGGGATGTTTTTGTCCTGCCCTCAATTGCCGAGACATTTGGTATCTCGATTCTGGAAGCAATGTTATCTGGAGTTCCGGTTGTTGCAACAAGAGTTGGCGGCATCGTTGATATTGTCGAGAATAAAAAAAGTGGCTGGTTGGTGCCAAGTCGTAACGCTGAAGCTCTGGCCCAAACAATTATTGAAATAATTGATCATCCGGTCTTAGCCGCGAAACTTAAACGTGGCGGCCTTGAGCGGGTGAAAGACTTTGATTGGGAGAAAGTTATTAAAGAAATCGAAGGAATTTATTTAGCGCCTTTTAACCTTGAGAAAATGGTCTGAAACTGGTATAATCCGAGCGTCGACTTAAATTGAAGGTCTAACCGATGTGGCATGTCTATGCCCTAAAAGGTAAAGATAAAATTTATATTGGATCAACTGAAAATCTAAAGAGAAGAATCCAAGAACATACCAAGGGCAAAACTTATTCCACGAGAAGAATGGGAAAGCTAAGACTGATTTTTTGCGAGTCTTTTGTTTCGAAAATTGATGCATTAAAACAAGAGAAGTTTTACAAAACAGGTTATGGTAGAGAGGTATTAAAAGGAAAGCTGGAAAACACATTGTCTGATTAGGTATTAGTTTTTAGTCAGTACCAGCTTTCTCCGAGATCGTCTAGTGGCAGGACAGCAGATTCTGGATCTGCTTACCTAGGTTCGAATCCTAGTCTCGGAACCAGCTGGTACTGACTAAAGGTGGCAGCCCGCCTCATCGGCGGGCCAGCCGAAGAGGCTGGGACAGCAGATTCTGGATCTGCTTACCTAGGTTCGAATCCTAGTCTCGGAACCATTCGACTCGTCCGCCTAGGCGGACTCGCTCATGGCCATAGGCCATTGAGTCGAGTCGAATGTCCTGAGCGAAACGAAGTGGAGCCGAAGGATTAACATTGCAATATTAAGTCAAGATAATAATGTCAGAGAAGAAAGTGATGCTTTTGTTGTCTATATTGCTCGAACAAAGAATAACCACGTTTACATCGGTCAGTCCGACAATATAGCAAGGCGAGAACTTGAGCACAGGGTTCATGTCCACGGTGCAAAATTTCTCAAGGACTGTCGTGCTAGTTTCGATATTGTGCACACCGAGACCTTCACAACCAGAGCTGATGCAATGCGACGGGAAAAACAGTTAAAGGGTTGGACAAGGACGAAAAAAGAAGCTTTAATAGCTGGAAACTTCGAATTACTAAAAAGGTTATAGGAAAATTTGCCGCGTTCGTCTAGCAGATTTTAACGGCAATGTCTTTGCCAAATAAAATGAAACTTAAAATAGCCGTCGTACAATTTGATATCAAAAGACTCGCACCAGATGATAATCTGGAAAAAGCTGAGAAATTTATTGATAAGGCAGCGACCTCTGATGCTGATCTTATTGTTTTTCCTGAAGATTTCGTTACTGACCCGATTGTGGGCATAAAAGAGTTTGCAGATTCTGCTCATAAGTACCGAGATCATTTCCAAAACCTTGCTAAAAAATATTCTATCGATTTAGTTCCGGGGTCGTTCATCGAAGAGGGGAACGGAAAACTATATAACACAGCTTATTATATTGATTCAAACGGAAAGGTATTGTCGAGATATCGAAAAATCAACCTATGGCATCCGGAAAGAAGATGTTTTACTCCTGGCCAAGAGACTGTCGCGTTTGATACAAGATTCGGAAAAGTCGGTCTAATTATTTGTTGGGACTTGATATTTCCAGAGGTCTTTAGAGAAATGGCCAGACGAGGAGTTGAGATTGTTATTTGTCCAAGCTATTGGTGCTCTGGCGATGCCGGAAAAGGAATAGACTATGACACAAATTCCGAAATAAAACTTGTTAATTCTCTCTCTGTTGGCAGAGCTTTCGAAAATGAAATTATTTTTGTGTATTGTAATGCCGCAGGTAAATTGAACTTGGGTAAATATTCCGACACTCTGATCGGTCATTCACAAATTACAGCTCCATTCCATGGCAGCATTAAAAGATTGGAACACAATCGAGAAGAGATGTTCATTCAGGAAGTTGATACTGCTATACTAAAAGTGGCGGAAAAAGCATACAAGATCAGGGCAGATTTGAATAAATAGTTTTTGTGTTGAAGTGTTTCAGAAAAACTTCAATTTCGTCCCCGAGGCGGATTATTTCTTCGTAGTATTTAGTTCGAAATATCTGCACCAAGGGGAACCAAGGATTTTTTATGAAAAAATTTGATGTTATTGTTATCGGCAGTGGGGCAGGTCTCGAAATAGCATCTTACGCAGCCGAAAAGGGCCTGTCCGTTGCTTTGATTGAAGAAGGACCGCTGGGCGGAACATGTCTCAATCGGGGTTGTATTCCCTCAAAAATGTTGATCCATTCGGCGGATGTGGCCGAAAATATTAAAAACAGTCAAAAGTTTGGTATCAGCAGCAAAATAGAAAAAATTGATTTCTCTGCCATCGTCAAAAGGGTCTCTAGAATTGTTGACGCTGATTCGAATGATATTGAGAAAGCTATTCGTGGTAGCAAAAATTTAACCCTTTACAAAACCAGAGGCAAGTTCATCGGTCCAAAACAAATACAGATTGGCAATGAAAAGATCGAGGCTGATAAAATTTTTATCGCCGGAGGCACAAGACCATCAACGTCGCCAATCCCCGGTCTAGCGTCGACGCCATATCTTGACAGCACCAAAGCGCTAAGACTAGAAAAACAACCCGAGCACCTGGTTATCTTGGGCGGCGGTTACATCGCGGCGGAGCTAGCACATTTCTACGGAGCGCTCGGAACTAAAATTACCATTTTAGTCAGAGGGAAAAGAATGCTGGACAACGAGGACAGTGAGATTGCTAACTGGTTCACGAACGAATTTTCGAAAAAATATGAAATACTATTTGACACAGAAACCAAAGCTGTTTCTTACCACAACGGCAGATTCACCTTAAAGCTTAAAGGCAAAAAAGACAAAACAATTATAGCTGATCAACTTTTAGTCGCCACAGGCAGAAAACCAAATACCGATATTTTGGATGTTAAAGCCGCTGGAATTGAAATAGATGATAAGGGCTATATTAAAGTTAATGAATATCTCGAGACAAACGTAGAAGGAGTCTGGGCGTTTGGAGATATTATCGGGATTACACCTTTTAGACATGCCGCAAATAATCAGGCAGAAACTTTGATAAACAACGTTTTTGTAGATAAAAAAGTTCCATTTGACTCCCTGACCATTGGTCATGCTATTTTTTCCTCGCCCCAGATAGCCGGAGTTGGGAAAACAGAGCAGGGGCTTAAAAAAGAAGGGGTCCGATATAAAGTTGGTAGAGCAGAGCTCAAGGATACGGCGATGGGAGGTGCTTTACAAGAAAATGGTTTAGCCAAGGTTTTGACGGACGAGCGGGGTAAAAAGATCTTGGGAGTCCATATTGTTGGTCCACAAGCATCTGTCTTAATTCATGAAGCGATAGTTGCGATGAAAATAAACGGCACGGTTGACGCCATTACCCAATCGATTTACATCCATCCGGCCTTGTCGGAGTGGCTGCAGGGAGCATTTTTTGCAATAGAATCATAAAATTTTGCCGCGTTCGTCTAGTGGTCTAGGACACCGCCCTCTCACGGCGGAGATCAGGGGTTCAACTCCCCTACGCGGTACCAAAATGCTACCAACTTGCTTGGTGGCATTTTGGTATGTTGGATTTGAACCGGGGAAGGGGTCGGGAAACGAGAGTTTCCCGTGTCGGAAAATACTAAAAACCGAGGGTTTTTAGAAGCGAAGCGCGTGAGCCTCCCCTACGCGGTACCAGCCTTCGCCAAGGCTACGGCCGGCACGGCCAAACCAGATTTATAAAAAATAGTCACTGCAAGAGTGGCTATTTTTTTATTTGTATTAAAAAAGTCAACTATAAGTATTTTTAGTAATGCTATTTGCAATGAGTAATTCACTTGAACTGAAACGGTGCCATTGACAATACTAATAAAAAATGATAAAAAGAGGATCAGACATGTGGCAATGAACTGGAGGAAGAACATGTCACAGGATATCTACAATCTTGCTGTAATACCCGATGATCGAGATCGGGAGACAGCGGGAGAGTTGAACCAGCTCAACACAGGGTTCGCCACGAGAACCTTGTTCATGGAAACTGTAGCCGGAACCAAGCACGTGTGTCCGGCAAGCGGAGGCGGACGAAACAGGGGTGTTGCTCGGGTGCAGATGCACTCCATGAGTCTGCTGAACGGTCTGTCGCTGGAACCGTCGCAGGCATACGGAGTCGCAGCGTTTCTCGCATGGCCCCGATGCGAGGACAGCGATGGAGGTCACTCGGCCGTCGAAGAGTGGCTTGACGTTGTCTTCGACGTTCATACGCTGCGGATGACCATCCGCCACGCAGTCGAAATGCGGCCGGAAAAGCCGCATTGCAGAACGACACTTTGCTACATCGAGTGCGCGGAGGATGGTGAGACGTACTGGTACGGCATCGACCACGCGTCATGGCCACCGGCGGTTCCAGGGCTGCTCTCCAACGTCCTTCGATGGACGTGCGACGGCTACGCTATGGATCTCGGGCGCATGCCGATCACACTGCCGCAGCACAGCAGCGTTGGCAGAATGGCATCTGCCGCGCATGCCTTCATGCGAGAGCACGATCTGCTCCCGACTGTCTGCCAAGGAGGTAGCCAGCTTCTCAGAGAACGACTCTCTGTCCGACCCGATCTCCCTGAGCTCGTATCCCGTCTGCTCCTGCCTGGCTGGGAAAAGCTCTACACCCAACAGGCGCGGACGGGCTGACCACTTACGCAGTGTATCTTAACTACCGAGCCCCGCTCGGCGACTAGCCTCGTGCTGTCCCTGGCGGGGCTTTGTCGTTTATTCGAACAAAATTTATTGTAAAACCATTGACATCACTAAACAAAAACCATACAATATTTGTTGATGATTGAAATCGGCTCAAATTAACATTTATTTGTAACCTCATCTAACTTCTCCTTACAAAGGAGAAGAACCAAAGGAGAATAAACATATGAAAGTCAAAACTGTCAACATTTCATTGCCCGAGCAATTGTTGGTGGAAATTGATCAGAAAGCGAGAGAAGAATATCGCAGCCGGTCTGAACTGTTGAAGGAAGCGGCGGTTTTTTATATCAGAACTAAGAGCAACTGGTCTGTTTTGCAAAGCGATATCGCAACGAAAGCTAAAAAACTGGGCATCAAGTCGGAAGATGATGTCGAAAAAATGGTTGATTCAGAGAGAACATAATGAAAGTTGTTCTCGACACTAACATCTATCTGTCTGGCTTAATTTTTAAGGACAGCAAACCTTCGCTGATTTTGGATTTAGCAAAAAAGGGAAAATTCGAGATCTATTGCAGTGATTTTATCATTGCCGAAATCGAGCGCATTTTTGTCTCTAAATTTGGTTACAGTCAAAAGACGGTCGACAAAATTATCATTGAAATATTAAAGTTTGTTCAGATTATCGAGCCTGATAAACAGGTCGATGCCATCAAAGCCAAGGCAGACGATAATCGTATTTTGGAATGTGCCTTGTCGGCGAAAGCTGATTACCTCGTGACCGGCGACAAAAAACATATTTTGCCGCTGGGGAAAATTGGCGAAACCAAAATAATTAACGCCGCGGATTTTCTCGACGAATTAAATCAGTCAGAAAATTAGTTCAATTCGGAAATCGCTTTTTCAATCCGCTCGAGAGTTTTCTCTTTGCCCAACGCCACTGCCAACTCGACCGGCGAGGGTGATTTTTCTTCGCCGGAAAGGGCGACGCGGATCGGCCAGAAAACATCGCCATTGTTGAACCCGCCTTCTGAGACCACATCGGCGAGTAATTGTTGCATTGTTTCAATATTCCAATCTTTTGTATCTTGTACCTTGTTTCTTGTATCTTGCAAACCTTTCAATGTATTCGGTTTGCTTGATTTTTTGAAAATTAACAATTCAGCTTTATAATCTGGCATTTGCCGCAATTTCGAAATATATTCCGCCGCTTCCTTAAGCGTCTTGTACCCCCCGCGCCCAATTAATTCCAGTTCTCCGTTTGAAATATTTTCCAATTTGAAGTTTTTGAATTTGTTTCGGATTTCGGATTTCGCCTGCCTGCCGGCAAGGCAGGGATTTCGGATTTCCTCAACGATGTAATGCTCGTTTATATTATTCAGTTTTTCAATATTAAAGATCGCCGGTGCTTTATTGATATTTTCGATTCTGAATTCAGCAATTAATTCATCAAGAGTAAAAAACTCCCGCTCAGTCTTGGGATTCCAGCCCATCAGAGCGAGAAAATTGATAATTGCTTCCGGCAAATAACCTAGTTTTTTGTACTCCTCAACACTAGTGGCGCCGTGACGTTTGGACAATTTCGTCCGATCCGGTGCCAAAACCATCGGCAAATGAGCAAACTCAGGCGCTGTCCAGCCGAACATTTCATACAAAACCAAGTGTTTTGGTGTAGACGAAAGCCACTCCTCTGCCCGAATGACATGAGTAATTTCCGCTTCGTGATCGTCGACGACAGAGGCGAGGTGATAGGTCGGAAAGCCGTCAGACTTGAGGATAATTTGATCATCAAGAAGTGATAGATCAAACTCAACATCACCTCGAATCAGGTCATGAACAATTTGTCTGCCCTCTCGCGGCATCTTCATCCGGATAACATAGCAACCCTCAGTCAGATCCTTAAACTCGAAACCATCGATGCGACAATGCCGATCGTAATGTGGCGGCTGGCCGACTTTTTCCAAGTCGTGTCTGACCTCTTCTAGTCTTTCCTTAGCGCAGGTGCAGACATAAGCGTGGCCGGCCTTGACCAAATCAAAGGCATGTTTCTTGTAAGTTTCAATGCGATCAGACTGAAGCGGGATAAGGTCAATATTGTCCGGCCCTAGCCCAAGCCAAGAAAGCGACTCGATGATGCGTTCGACCGAGCCCTCGACAAACCTAGCCCGATCTGTGTCCTCGATCCGCAACAGGAATTCACCGCCTAAATGCTTGGCAAACAGATATTCAAAAAGAGCCGTACGAGCTCCGCCGATATGTAACTCCCCTGTCGGACTTGGCGCGAATCTGGTTATAATTGGTTTTTTATCCATAATCACAATCTAACACAATTCTTTTCAGCCCTCAACCGCTGATTCCAGATGCTCAATTTTTGGCTCGCTACAAGTGAGATCAACTCCAACCACATCAATTCGAATGGTTTTATCAGGATATTGTTGCTCAATAGCTCGAGCCAGCAACTTTAACTTTTTCTGTTTGGCAAATCTGACTAGATCAACCGCTTCACCAAATCCCCCGCCACGGACCGTTTTGACTTCGACAATGACGATTATTTTTCTTGTTCGTGCTAAAATATCAATTTCACCAAAAGGAAATTCGACATTGCGGTCAATAATTTTATACCCTTTTTGTTCGAGGTATAGTGCCGCAATCTCTTCCCCTTCCCCACCAGTCAGTTTGTTTTTGGTTTTATCAAAAGCCATGGACTAATATTAGCAAATTATACCACTGTTGCGTAATTGTCATCCTGAGCCGATGTGACTTGGAGGCGAAGGATCTAGGAGATTCTTCGTTGCCTCAGAATGACACTTCGATCATAATTACGCAACAGTGGTAAATTATGGCTCACAAAAACAAAAAACGCTCTGAGATCAATCAGACGTTGTTTTATTTAAGTTTAGTTGAGTCCATACCGCAGCGGACAGCCGCCGCGGTATGGATCTGCACTTGGAGACGGCTCACAGCCTATCTCCACGGTCTCTCCCCGTTCCGTACCGAATCAGCCTCTCGCCGCCCCCAATCCGGTGCGGCTGGCTACGTGGAAGCAGCATTTGCCCGATCACGTCGATCAGGTCACGAGTATCCGCGACCGTCCAGGTTACCTCGGCCGGGTCCGGCTCGAGAACGTCTTCCGAGGACGTCCCGAGTGGTTCCATCAGATCCAAGTCTTCCTGGGTCAAACCGAGGGGCATCGTCGTCTCCCGCTCAATCGTCGTCTCCCGCTCATCTGAGCTTCTTATATTAAAACATACTATATTGTGTATGTCAATACTTTGAGCATGACAAGCACAAAAATACCCTGTCATTCCGACAAGGCATTCTTCTATGTTGATGTTCTGAGTGTCATTCTGAGCGTAGTGAAGAATCTCTGGAGATCCTTCGTTTCACTCAGGATGACAAATATGTTTATTTTTTATCTTCCTCAACAACTCTATCACCAGCGAGGGCGGCGACTTTGGCTTCGTTGGCGGCTTCTTCAGCCGCTTTCTTGGCGGCGGCGGCTTCAGCCATGGCAGCTTTTTCCTCTTCGATCTTGGCTAACTCCTCTTCAGCACCTTTTTCTTCCCAAACAACATGGTCGCGGTTTAGATCTTTCAACCGAGCATGTTTACCAGTCAGTTCACGCATATAGTAGAGTTTGCTCTGCCGGACTTTGGATTGCTTAATTCTTTCAATTTTAACGATCCTTGGACTGTGAAGTGGAAAAACCCGCTCGACGCCGATGCCGAAGGACTCCTTGCGGACCGTAAAACTGCCGTCCAGACCTTTTCCGTGCTGAACTGCGATAACCAAGCCCTCAAAGGCCTGAATTCTCTCTTTGGCACCTTCACGGACCTTGACGGAGACTTTGACAGTGTCGCCGGACTTGATTTCCGGGACATTCTTCTTGGCATATTTTGTAAGTATAGATTCCATAGTTTTCAGCTTTTAAGCTTATAAGCTTATTCGCTTACAGGCTTACTAGCTTCCATAACGTGAACAAACATTCTTTTGTCTTTGTTGCCAGTAAATGCTGTCACTTTCTTTTCTTGAAATTTGACCAGACCATCTTTCAGGGCGTAAAGAGTGTAATCATTGCCCATGCCGACATTTAGCCCGGGGTGGAATTTGGTGCCGTGCTGGCGGACGATAATGTTGCCGGCAACAACTTTTTGGTCACCGAAAATCTTGACACCAAGCCGTTTGGCGACGGAATCGCGGCCAAGTCTAGTACTGCCAGCAGCTTTTTTATGGGCCATAGATTTCCTTCGGAAATAATCACCAAACACCAAGATACAAGATACAAGATACAAAAATATTCAATTTACAAATTTTCAATTATCAAATATTTGGATTCTTGGGTGTTGGATATTGGAATTTATTTGGTTATTGTTTCTTGTTACTTGGTTATTTCAAATTGTTAAAAGAACAATTTCTCTTTTAACAATTTGATAGTCTCTCCCGTAAACAAGAGGTTTAGCTAGCTCAGTATAACCAATTTTTTTGATTTCGTCAACACTCTCAGAATACAAGCTGAACTTTATTTTTTCGACCGTTTCGACGAGGGGAAAGACGAGGCACAAAGTTAGTTGAAAGTTTAAAGTTGAAAGTTTAAAGATATTCGCAAGAAACTTAATGTAAAGATCGCGAATTTTTTCGTACTCGCCTCGAACTGCCTTCATCGATGATAGATATTTTTTCGGTTCGCCAAGATAAGGCTCACAAACGATGACGAAGTCATCGTAGTTCTCAGTACTCAGTTCGCAGTACTCAGTAAATTTAGAAGTGGTGGCATCTGCCTGAACAATTTGGTAATTCCTGTGTACTGAGGACTGTGTACTGTGTACTTTAAGTAGCCATTCTACATTTTCTCTCGAATCGTTCACCGCCTTTTCTGAGACGTCGGAACCGAGTACATCGCACCCAAGCATCATCGCTTCGAGAAGAATATTACCGGAACCACAGAAGGGATCAACGACAAGACTCGTCCGTCGTTTATCGGTAACGATGCCCGTTTCGTCATTCGATGTTCGGTCACGTGACCGTTCGACGTTACCGATACGGGTTTCGTTACCGTCGGCCTCTAGACGTGAGCCGAGTGCGATGTTCACCATCGCACGAGCGAGCTTTGGCGGCACCATGCCGGAGAATTTATCTCCTCTCGGTTTGCCATAGTCCCGCTCAGACCAGGCCTCCGGATCAGTCACGGCAATCAAAATGCCAATTTGGTCATTGAAAAATCCGAGCTCAAGCCCCGCGGTTGCCAGATTATTTTTCGAAGAAACTATTGTTGAGAGCTCTTTTTCTTTGATGGCAATAAATCGAAGCGAGAGACGGTCTTTCAGGTCTTTTTTAATGTTCAGCCCCAATGGATTCAGGGAATCAGCCCGGTGCCGGCCGTAAGCAGAAAAACCAAAATTGAATTTGCCCGAGACTGATTTGGCACGGTCGAGAATTAAATATTTAATTGTATCCCTCAGCTCAGGGAGTTTGTCATCCTGAGGCACAGCCGAAGGATCTCCGAGATTCTTCGCTCTGCTCAGAATGACACTGGGCTCAATAATTTCAAAAATCTTAGTTGTTCCGCCCAAAATATCAATTAACTTCCGCGGGTCAGAGTCGAGATTGATAAAAGCCACATTGTCGGATAGAATTAAATCATCGAAACAAAAACCAAAACGGTTCAGAGTTGCTCTCAGTTCAGCCAAACATAGATCTCTCTCGCGACCTAAAACAAAAGCATATTTTTTGGTTTGAAGTATATTCATAAGTCTGTTTACTTTAACACAATTGTTTAGTTTTGTCACGAAGAAAAATAAAAACTCGAAGCACGAATTTCGAAATCCGAAACAATATCAAAATCCAAATGACAAAATTAATAAACGTTTTTAAATTTAATATTTT
>JAUSKR010000060.1 GCA_030649445.1 bacterium | reverse complement strand
AGCCCGGCTGTCGACGAGGCGAAATATAATGACTTTCTAAAAATTGCGATCGCTCAATTAAATACTGACGCGCAGGATGCAACTTTGCAGATTCAGAATGGAGAAATCGTGCTTCAAAATAGTCTAGACGGCCAGACTGTTCAAACGGAGCGCTTGGTCAATCAAATTATGAGCTTGGCAGGCACCTCGAGCAACAAAATCGTACTTTCGACTGCGATCACGCCAGCTAAAATCACTAACGCCAGTTTTGACTCAGCCAAGCAACAAGCGACGAACCTGCTGGATAAAACATATTTATTTACCTACACAGATAAAAGATACTTACCGACCAAAGCCCAGGTCGGTAATTGGATCGAGTTCGTCACGGCCGGGACACAAACTGTCGCTCAGCTCAATAATTCAAATGTTAAAGCCTACTTGAATACGATTGCCAAGAATTTTGAAATTACAATGAAGAACCGGAAAATTAATGCCAGCACCAATGAAGTGATCGACGCTGGCCAGGATGGACTTTATTTAGACAAGGATGCCGCCGTTTCCGGTCTGCTTGCTCAATTGAAGAACACCACTGTCGCCGTCGCGATGACGACGACAGTGACGCCGGCCAAAGAAATCAAAGTTTTTCCAAACGAGGGTTTGGTTTTGGGCCGGTTTGAGAGTAAATACATTGATATCACTCTCTCTACTCAGCAACTTTGCCGGATTGAGGGACCGACTCTGATTGATTGCAATATTATTTCAAGCGGCAAAGCGTCGATGCCGACACCGACTGGCACATATGCCATCCAAAATAAAAACCCGCGCGCCTGGTCAGCTGAGTACGGGCTGTGGATGCCATGGTGGGAAGCATTTAGTGGCTCATACGGCCTTCACGAGTTGCCAGAGTGGCCCAACGGCGTCAAGGAAGGGGCCAACCACCTCGGCATCCCCGTCTCTCACGGCTGTGTCCGTCTCGGCGTCGGCCCGGCTGAAACATTATATAATTGGACAGAGATCGGCACACCAGTTTACATCCACAAGTAAAAAGTACTCAGTTCTCAGTACGCAGTACTCAGGAGGTGATAAAGAAATGGCTTTTGCAAGATTTGAAGACATAATTGCATGGCAAAAATCTCGACAGTTTGTTGTCGCCTGTTATGATATTTTTGAGAAATCTCAGGATTTCTCTTTCAGAAGTCAGATCTTACGAGCAGTTGTTTCTATTATGAATAATATTGCCGAGGGTTTTGAGAGAAAGGGAGACAAACAATTTTCTCACTTTCTGTATACCTCCAAGGGCTCATGTGCTGAAGTAAAATCCATGCTTTATCTTGCTCTCGATCTCGGATACGTGTCAAAAAAAGAATTTGGTGTTCTCTTTGCCCAAGCAACAGAGCTATCTAAAATAATCACTGGATTATTGAAATCGATTTAAAAACTGAGTACTGAGTACTGTGCACTGAGTACTAACTTACCATCTCCTTGGTGATCGTCAAGCTATCACCCTTTTTAATTTCATTGCGGAGAATTTTTTCCGCCAACAGATTTTCAATTTTATCGGCAATGACACGCTCCATCGGACGGGCGCCCATCTTCGGATCAAAACCGATTTGGGCTAGATAGTCGATCGCGTCGGGCGCGATTTCAATCTTAATTTCTTTGTTTTTCAAGACTGTGTCTTGCAAATTTTTAATTAACAATTTTGCCACTTCGAGGATCGCTAGCTGATCAAGCGGTGAAAAAGCAATGACACCGGTAAATCTGTTGAGTAATTCCGGCTTAAATAAATGCTGATCGATCAGATATTGACTCAGAGTATTTTTCAATTGGTCGTAATTGGCATTTTGGCCGAGCGTCTGGCTGATGACATCCGAGCCAGCATTTGATGTGGCAATTATAATCGTGTTGGAGAACGAAACTTTTTGACCGCGGCCATCGGTCAGTATACCTTCATCGAGAATTTGCAGAAATAGATTGAGAATGTCCGGATCGGCTTTTTCGATCTCATCGAACAATAATAATGAAAATGGTTTTTCGGCGACGAACGTGGTCAAATTTCCAACCTCATCCTTCGTCCCGATCAGCCGGTAAATATCGGCTTTGTTTTGATATTCTGACATATCGAAGCGGGTCATATTAGTAGCGCTGCCAAAATAAGCCCGGGCCAGTGCCTTGGCGGTGGCCGTCTTGCCGACACCGGTCGGACCAAGAAAGAGAAAAGAACCAATCGGTTTTGGCGAATCGGACACCTGAGCCCGGGCCCGGCGCATGGCGCTGGCAACCGCTTTGACTGCCTCATCTTGACCGATAACTGTCTCGTGCATAATTTTCTCTAAATTGAGCAGTTTGGTTTTTTCCGCCTGACCTGCTTCAGCCGCCGGCAATTGAAACTTTTCAGCGACATAGTCAGCGACATCACTCTCGGCAATAATTGTTTTACCTCGTAAAGAGGTCGCTTTCATCACCGCCCCTTCAAGAAGATTGATCGAGCGTTCTGGCTCGGTCAGATTAACCAGATATTTTGCCGCATCATGAGTGGTAGCTTTGATCGCTTCAAAGGTAATAATCGAACCAGCCCTGGATTCGATCAGCGGCGCGGTGTCTTCGAGAATTTTAACTAAATCCTCCCCTTTCGGCTCACTAATTGAAACCCGAACAAAATGATTTGCTAGACTGGTATTCCCGACAATGTATTCATTGTAGGGTGCTACCTCGCTTGTGCCGATAATATGGATGGCGCTATTTTCCAAAAATGGCAGAAGTATTGCTGTTAAATTGGCCGTGCCAACACCATTGGCTGAAAAAAGATTTTCAATGTTTTCAATCAGAATGATGATATTTCCGGCCGTTGCCGCCTCAGACAACATCATTCTAAACCGCTCGATAACTTCTCCCTCAGAGGTCACACCTGAAATCAAAGCTTCAGTATCAATTTGCAAAATATCGTCATGGGAAATCTCTCTGGTAACTTCACCATCCAGAACTTTCTTGGCAAAACCGAGGATCGTCGTGTGTTTGCCGACACCGGCGTTGCCGACAAGAATAACATTGGCGTTAGCAGATCTTGACAATGCATCTTCGATCTCCTTGATTTCCTTGTCCCGGCCGATAATTTCCAAGCCGAGACCAAAATCGGCAATTGATGCAGTTAAATCAATCGAAAATTGCCGCAAAAACAAGGTGTAGCCATACGACCAATTTTTGCCGATACCGCCGGTAAACTTAAACTTATTTTTGTTAAATAAGCCCTTTTTTAGGTCAATTTCAGCCATCACTTTGGTTTGCCATGAAATCAGACTTTTCAGATCAGCTGACTCCAGCCGATAATCATTAAAAAGTTTTTTCAGCCCGTCTGAAGACTGGCAAATTGACAAGAAAAGATCGCCTGACCAAATACTTGTGTGGTTGTTGGCAATAGCGATATCAACTGAGGCTAAAATTATACCAGTAACGTCTTTTTTATCTTCAAGAGTGTTTATTATACTGTCGCGGCCCAATCCTAGCCGAAAAATGATAAATGCCATATCCTCTGCCGAGAGTAAGCTAGTACCCAACTCTCTGAGAGAGATCTCGGTGGAATCTTTCTCTAAAAACAGTGAAAAGGTTGCTTTGGCCAGATCGAAGGAAAAAACTTCGAACAGATTAGTCGGCCCCGAAGGGACCCCCGCTGGGGGCTGGTTTTGGCTTAATTTTGATTTAATATTGTTCAACGTACCGGTCGGAATTTTCTGGAGCCGTTGAAGATAAAAAGACCGACCGGCCAGATAGACGAGGAATTTAGCCAAAACAAGGATGGAGAGGCCAAGAATCAGATCTGAGCTACCGAGAAAACCGGGCGCGATGTAATTAAATAAAATGTAAATGACCGAAGCAACGCCGGCCAGCCAAAAAAACAAGGAAATTATTTTGACCAAAAAATTCGAAGCTATTTTGTCAATCGTGACCGCGCGGTTGACCGCTGTTCCGGCCGGTTGGACTGTGAAGTTATTTTCCATTAGCTACCCAGTATTATTTTAATGCCAAAATAAATCAACGCAACAACAATTAATGGCAATAAGAGCCAAGAAATGATAAAAGCGGCGGCAAAAATTATAACTAGCAAAGAAACAATTAGATAAATGAGCATTGTCGAGATTTTGACAAAAAATCCGACAATGCGAGAAGCAAGATTGAGTGTCCAGGCCTGAAAAATGTCTGGCAACGCTAGCCCCTTGTAATTGATCCGGTCACGGCGCCAGACTGCAAAAAGCGTCGAGAGACAGATTCTGACGGAGAAAAAATCATATAGGTATACCAAAAAAGTTTCAAAATATTGAAGGACATTCTGAAATTCCTCGCCATACCACCAGATTAGAAAAAGTGTTGCCAAATATCCCCCCGCATTCACTGTCATCTCGAGCCGTCGCGAGTCCACCGGCGAGGTGGGTCGAGTGAGGCGAGAGATCCTCTTGCACATGAGATTTCTCACTTCGTTCGAAATGACACTTTATTATTTCAACGAAATCGCCTGAACGGGACAGCTATCGATCGCATCAGTAATAACATCGGCATCTTTCTCATCGTAAGCTTTTTTGACATGACTGATGCCGTCTGCTTCAACCTTAAAATATTTTGGCGCGATTCCTTCACAAGTATCACAACCGATACAAGTCTCCGGATCAACGACGATAGTTTTTTTTTCCTTCGAACCTTCGACCATATATCACTCCTTAAAAAATAATATTGTCTTTATTATAAGCAAAAAAGCTGTTCGAAGCAAACAGCAGCAATAAACTGAAATAAAAGAAGGAAGGGCACCGATTTTCGAGCGACCCGCCTGACGGCGGGAAGTCCAAAGACCGATGCCCTAGAGTTCCGACCCCGCGACTGTTTGTCGGGGATCAAGTGCTGAGTGCCTGCCACTTCCGCGGGAGCGCACCGAGATAACAGCACCGGCTGGCCAGGCCGTAGTAGCCGACGCTGAGGCCGTTGTCGGCGTACCAGCCGACGCCGAGCGAGCAGTCGGAACCGCAGGCGTTCCGGCAGCGGATCGACCCACCCATGTAGGGCAGGTAGCCAGCTCGACCCGCGGCCGCAAGACGGCCGCGTAGAGGCACTCCTCGACGCTGGTGAAGCCGTCGCCGCCCTGTGCGGTCGCCCACTCCCGCTGCCCATCGTAGTCGAGCATGAAGGGGTGGTGCGAGCCGTCGTGGTCCGGCATGAAGATGTCGGCGTAGTTGAGCGTGAACACGCCCAGCTCGGTCGGCAACTTGTCGCCATCACAGTCGGCGCTCGCGGCGTTGCCACCGTAGAGCGTGAGACCGGCCTTCTGGCAGGCCTCCAGGAGCTGACGCCGGCCGAGTCCGGCCGGGACAAAGCGGAAATCGGGGATGGCCCCGCCCTCGGTCGCCTGGTCGACCAGCTCCGGGTCAAAGGCCGGCAGACCGAGTTCGACCAGTCTTGCGCCGATGGCCAGCTCACGCTTGACCCAATCGGCTTCCTGAAAGAGCTCGACGCTCATTACAATTCTCCTTCGACGCGACCTGCCGGTTTCAGACACCGGATTCAGGAGATTTCTGCGTCTTGCCTTGCTTCGGGCCTAGCTGACTATATAATACAAAATATAGGTATAGGCAATTAGACCTAAAACAAGTGAGCTTATTTAAGTTCGTCAACGCACTAATATATCACAATTAGAAAATATATCAAGTAGCGGCAGATTTTTATTTCCGCTATGATTGGGATATGGATCCCACTTCGTTAAAACTTCGCGGGACTAAAACCCTAGTCCTGATCGATTCCAATGCAATCATTCATCGCGCTTATCATGCCCTGCCAAAAACGATGTCACTGAGTAACGGCGAGATGACCAATGCCGTCTATGGCTACACGACGACTCTGATCAAAGTGCTGGAAGATTTGAAGCCCGATTATATCGCCGCCACTTTTGATCTGGCCGGTCCGACTTTCAGGCACGATGAATATAAGGAATATAAAGCGACCCGGGTCAAAGCCGATCAGGAACTCTACGATCAAATTCCCCGCGTCCGTGAACTGCTCGAAACTCTAAATATTCCGGTTTATGAGAAAGAGGGGTTTGAGGCGGATGACGTCATCGGGACAATAGTACAATTGTCCCAAAAATCCGAAATCCGAAATCCGAAATCCGAAACAAATGCCGAAATTCAAAATTCAAAATTCAAAATTCAGATTTACATTGTCACCGGCGACAAGGATGCCTTTCAATTAATTGACGGCAATATTTTTGTCTACAATCTGAAACACGGCCTTTCCAACGCCCAAATCGTTGACCGCACCGAGATTAAAAAAGATTGGAATCTCCAGCCGGAAGATTTTATTGACCTGAAAGCGCTGGCCGGCGATCCGTCGGATAATATTCCCGGAGTGCCGGGGATTGGTGTTAAGACAGCGACTAATCTTTTAATTAAGTTTGACTCGTTAAAGAAATTGTATGAGAAAATCATATTTAGTTGTCATTCTGAGGTGCCAGCCGAAGAATCCCAGGAGATCCTTCACTACGTTCAGGATGACAAGACCGTTGAAAGAATTGCAAAACAATTAAACATCAAGCCCAGAATTCTAAAGTTATTAATCGAAAACAAAGATCAAGCATTTCTATCCCAGCGTCTTGCCACCATCCGCCGCGATGTGCCGATTGACTTTAAACTTGAAGATTGCCACTGGGGCGATTATGATAAAGGTAAGGTGAAGGATTTTTTCGAAAAAATGAGATTTCATTCGCTTCTGCGTCGGTTTGGAGCGGAAAAAGCTGAACCGGTATCGACAAAACCCGCAGAACAGCAGAAAGAAAAAGATAAGCAATTGCAATTGCTCTAATCCCCCTCCTCGGAGAGGAGGGGGGAGATAAAAACCATGAATGAATTTATCAAAAAAGCTGAAGGGTTAGGCATTAAGATCCCCCGAATCACGGCGGATAAAATTAATAATGCTGTCAAGCCGGTTTTGCGGAAGATGGAAAAGGCCGGCATCCGGATTGACGTTGCCGTTTTTAAAAAACTGGAAAATGCGCTCAGTAACGATTTAGAAATTTTAACGAAAAAGATTCACAAATTGGCCGGTCATGATTTTAATATCAGTTCTCCAAGTCAGATGGCGGTTGTTTTATTTGAAGAATTAAAATTACAGACAGAAGGTTTAAAAAAGTCCCAAAGCGGTTTTTCGACAGCGGCAAATGAACTGAAAAAAATCGAGGATAAGCACAAAATTATTCCCTTGATTTTAGAATATCGTGAGATCTCAAAATTGATTTCCACTTATTTGAAACCTTTGCCGTTGCTCGTTGACGAAAATTCGCGTCTTCATACTACTTATGGCCTCGAAACTTCAACCGGCCGGATCAATTCAAATGAGCCAAATTTGCAAAACATCCCCATCCGCGGCAAATATGGCGAGAAAATCCGCGGTGCCTTCGTCGCCGAAAAAGGCATGAAATTAATCTCAGCCGATTACTCCCAGATCGAACTACGCGTTGTTGCCTGCTTGGCACAAGACGAAACGATGATTAGATCATTTAAGAACGGCGAGGACATTCACGCCCAGACAGCGGCGGAAATATTTGGTATCAAGATGAACGAAGTCACGCCAGATCAGCGCCGTAAGGCCAAGGCCGTCAATTTCGGCATCGTCTACGGCCAGACACCCTATGGCCTGTCGCAGGCACTCAGCATTCCGATCGACGAAGCAGCGCTTTATATTAAAAATTACTTCAGCATTCACACCGGCATCGCCAAATATGTCAATTCGATGATCGATCTCGGCCACGAACAGGGCTACGTCGAAACTCTTTTCGGCACACGGCGGCACTTACCCAATCTCAAGTCTCACATTAGATTTATGGTTGAGGCGGATGAGAGGATTGCCATCAACACTCCCGTCCAGGGCACCGCCGCTGAAATTTTGAAATTGGCGATGGTAGAATTAGATAAAGTACTCAGTACTCAGTACACAGTACGCAGCGACCGCAAGCCACAATTATTATTGACAGTTCATGACGAATTAGTTGTCGAAGCGCCAGTAAAGCAAGCCAAAGAAGTTGCTGAGCTGGTTCAAGAAACGATGGAAAATGTCGTTACTCTTTGTGTCCCGATCGAAGTCAATATTAGTATGGGCAATAACTGGGCTGAAGCTAAATAGCACACCTATAAATAGGATAATAAATAACATTCTTAATATTAATCGGCTTTTTCAGAGCTGATTTTATTTTACAAAGAATTAATTTTGTGCAATATTACAGCTAGGCACTCAGGTGCCGGAACTAGGAGCCAACCGTTGAAGGTTTTTGTAATCGGATCAGACGGGCGTGAACACGCTCTCGTCTGGAAGGCGGCGCAGAGTCCGGATGTTACCGAGATCATCTGCGCGCCCGGCAACGCCGGAACGGCTGTGGAGATGAAGTGCCTTAACATCGATGTCTCGGCGGCGAATCTCCCCGGTCTTATCAGGCTGGCCAAAGAGGAGCGGCCGGATCTGACCATCGTTGGACCGGAGGCGCCGCTTGTTGACAGCCTCGTCGATAACTGGCCCAAAGGACTGCAGATATGGGGACCGAATTCTCATGCCGCATCGCTCGAGGGGAGCAAGGTCTTTGCCAAGAAGCAGATGGACCAGCACAGCATCCCGACCGCGCGATGGTGGAAGTTCGACAATCCCGAGTCTGCCCTCACCTGGTTGAAGAGTCAGAGCCATGGCCGATGGGTCGTCAAGGCCGACGGCCTGGCCGCTGGCAAGGGCGTTTTCGTCTGCGTGAACAAAGCCGAAACCGCTCACGCGATCCGTCAAATGAGCAGCTTCGGCACCGCCGGGCAGCGCTTCGTCATCGAGGAACTGCTGGAGGGTCGGGAAGCGTCGCTCTTCCTGCTCTGCGGCAGGAGTGGTCAGATCATTGCGCTGGAAACGGCGCAGGACTACAAGCGCGCCTACGACGGCGACACCGGTGACAACACCGGTGGCATGGGCGCGTATTCACCGGCTAGCCACCTGACGCCAAAGATGGTCGCCGAGATCATTGAGATGCTCCGGCCGATGATCGAGGAGCTCGGGTTCACCGGCTTCCTGTACGTCGGACTGATGCTGACCGACAGCGGCTGGCACATCCTCGAGTTCAACGTCAGGATGGGAGATCCCGAGACGCAGCCCGTCATGATGCGCATGGAGAGCGACCTCGTCGAGGTTCTCCAGACGATGGCGTGCGGCGACAGCTACGCCGGAACCCTCGAGTGGAGTGATCAAGCCGCCGTCACCGTCGTGATGACCGCCCTCGGTTATCCCGGCGAGTACAAGAAGGGTGCGATCATCGAGGGGCTCGACCGAGCCCGTGATCTCGAGGAAAGTGGCGCCATCAAGGTCTTCCACGCCGGTACGAAGATCAACGGCGGACTAACCCTGACCAACGGCGGCCGCGTTCTCGGCGTCACAGCGCTTGGCCGCGACATCGAAGAAGCAAGGAGCCGCGCCTACGAGGTCGTCCAGATGATCTCCTGGCCCGGACATGCTTGCTACCGTAGCGACATCGCCGCTGGTGTCGAAGTCCCAAGTTGAGTCGAGGATACACCTCGCGGAACCGAGCCAGGTCGTCATAAAAGGAAATGATGGCCTGGCTAGTTTGTTTTTTACAAAGATTCTATGTAGTATTTTGAGTATAAATATAGTTTTGCAACCATGACACAATTTTTCTACGGCGAAGATACATATTCGATCAAGTTGGCAGTTAAAAAAATTACTGATGATTTTATTAACGAGCAAAAAACCGATCTGAATGTCAACACACTTGAAGGGGAAAAATTAACTTATGAAAATTTTACCGATGCCGTGTTGTCGGCGCCGTTTCTCGGCGATAAGAAATTGACAATTGTCAAAAATTTAATTATTGAAAAGGAATTTGCCGAATTGCGGAAAAAAATAATTAAAATGCTCGAAAATCTGCCGGCCAGCTCCGAAGTGGTCTTTATCGATAACGGCAAGCCCGATGCTCGAGACGGGCTCTATAAATATTTGGGCAAAAATGCCGCAAGCAAATATTTCGGCCCAGTCAGCGAACTCACCTTGCGGCAATTTATTTCGGCCAAAACAGCTGAACAAAATATTAAAATAAGCAATCCAGCCCTGTCAAAATTAACTCTCTTTGTCGGTCCTGATCTCTGGCGACTTCAGAACGAGATTTTAAAGTTGTCGGCATATGCTGCGGCGGAATCACGAGTTGAAATTGCCCCAGAGGATGTTGACCTTTTGGTTGAGCCAAATATAAATCTAAAAATTTTCGATCTGACCGATGCGTTAGCCGCCCAAAATAGCACCAGAGCAATCCAATTACTCAATGCCTTTATCCAAAATAACGAAGACTTGATGATGGTTTTTAACCTTGTTGTTTACCAATTCCGTAATATGCTGGTGATTAAAGATCTACTCCTCCGCCATGAGACGAACATTGCGAAAGTTGCTGGCATTCACCCTTTCGTCGTCCAAAAAACAACTCAATCACTCCGTAAAATTTCTTTTGACGAGTTGGCTTCTTTCTATCGACAGCTCGAAGAGATGGATTTTGCCCTCAAGTCCAGCCGGATCGAGATTGAAAATGCTCTCGTCTTACTCTTTGTGAATTTCTGCAAAAATGATAAAATGGCTTAAGAGCCTGTTTGATAACTGCTCCTGAGACGAAAACGAGAATATTTCGAGCGAGAAACAGGAAGTGCGAGGAAAGGTAGCCAAAGCTACCTTGACGAACAGTTCGTGTTTTGGAGCCGAAATAGGCCGGTTGTAGTTATCAGATGTAGTTATTAAACAGGCTCTAAGACAGATAAATCCTGGAGGGATATTTGGTAGCCCAAAGAAAAAGCAACCCGAAACGCCCTGTTGTTGGTTTGTATTGGCGAAAGCTTGTCTTTTTTGCTTTTGTTTTTAGTTTTATCTCCGTTGGCTTATCGGGCATCAAAATTTACAAAGCCGACATCAAGAAATATATCCCATCGGCTCAAACGAGTGATCTGACGATCAATCTCAATATCTTGGCTGACGGCAGCATCACGATCGATGGTAAAAAAATAAAAGACCGGATCAACACCTCGGGAAGCAAGGACGAGCTGATTTTGCCGATTCTAGACAATATCGGCACCGGCTACAACTCGGTTCATGTTCTTCTGACTCTGCCCCAAAATGCCGTCAACTCTTCAACTTATGACATCAAGGGCATTCATGGCATTGAGACTACCAATGTGTCGGTCATCAGTGACAATATGCTTGATTACTACGCTTCTGGTGTCGGCCCGGATTCAACACTTTCAGTAATTGTTAATATGCCCAAAGGCACGGTCAATCCGCCGCTTATCGTCAGATTTTATGCAGGAATTGCTAGTATCAAACTTAATCTTTGGTTGATTGTCGCTTTTGGTCTTCCAATCATGACACTCATTTTTATGGTTCTCTTCATCCTCTATCAGGGCAGGCGACAAAAAATCGACCTGCCAGAAGAGGAAACCGATTCTCCACCAATGGCTCTGCCGCCGGCAATCGCTGGAGTTCTCTATCATCAAACGGTCGGTCCCCGAGAACTTGCCGCTACTTTGATCGATCTAGCACAGAGAGGCGACATTTTTATCATCGACCGAGAAAGAGATTTTGCCTTTTTGAAAAACAGGCTTGATCGGCGGCTTCTGTCATACGAAAAAATATTGCTGTCGAAAATCTTCCGCAATAGTGTCGTTTCAAATAGAGCGGAGGTAGAACAGCGAATCAATAATCATCTTTATAGCCAAAAAATTTCTCATGTTACCGCCGGTGTCTATGTTTTGGCGACTCGGCTTGGCTATTTCAAAGCAAATCCACAAAAAGTTCATCTTAAATATCAAATAATTGGCATGGGCGCTTTCTTTGCCGGCATTGTTGGCTTTTTCTTGAGCTTGCTTATCTTCACCAATCCGCCTTATATTTTGTTTTTTTGGGCAGGAATGATGGTCTCCGGCTTGATCATCACTCTGACTGCAAAGAACATTCCCAACAGAACGGTTATTGGTACAGAAACTTTGAGCAACTGGCTAGCTTTCCGTAAATATCTGTCCAATCCGGCGAAAGTTGCTTTTTCTTACGATAGTCAGGAACGTTTCCAAAAATACCTGCCCTATGCTATTGTCCTTGACTGTGAAGTTGCCTGGGCCAAGAGATTTTCAGAGCAGAATTTCATTTTACCCGCCTGGTATGTCTGTGATCAAAATGGAATAGGCCTACAGGATTTTTGCCTATCACTTTTCCCCCTTGTTTCTTATGTTGCCAGAAGTCTTTCAAGTCTCCGCGAACCCGGATTTGAATAAATTAGGACTAATGATGGACACAGCCACAAATACAATTGAAACAGAATCAACATCCATCGCATTTTTTAAGGCGTTGCTGTATAAGCTGATCTATGGTGGCAGTATCGTTTTTGACCTAGCAAAATGGCTCATTCTTGTGCTGGTTGTTTTCGTAATTTTTAACACCTTTTTCTTTAGTATTTTCATCGTCAGCGGCGCATCAATGGATCCAACTTTTAAAGACGGTGACTGGATCGCTTGGAATAAAAATATTTATAACAACTCTAACCCGGTGCGTGGCGACATTGTTGTTGTCAATTATCCCGGCGATCCAAATAACAAAACATATGTCAAGAGAATTGTCGGGCAACCGGGCGATAAAATCGAGATTAAAAACGAACACGTTTTTGTCAATAATCTCCGATTGGACGAGGGTTATATCGCATTTAGCGTCGGAACCGATCCGAATGGAGTTTGGACATTAAATAAAAACCAATATTTCGTCATGGGTGATAACCGACCGAACTCCAATGATTCACGCTATTTCGGTCCGGTCGAAAAGAGATTTATTTTGGGTAAAGCTATTTCTCGATTGTACCCCGGCTTCCGTCTGACGAAGGATATGTAGAAATAAATATAGTTAAAAGTATAAAGTTAAAAGTTAAAAGCTGAAAGTTGTCATCCTGAACACATTCGGCAAGCTCAGTGTAAACTCCGTGAAGGATCTCCAAAATTAAAATTCCCGAAGAGATTCTTCGCTCACGCTCAGAATGACACATTAAAATTTACTGAATGATTAAAAAAATACCCTCTGAAATCGGAGGGTATTTTTTATTTGTATATTTGTACAAGATTTGTAATTTGTAGAATTACTATTTTTTCTTGGTTGTCTTTTTCTTGACGACCTTTTTGACTGCTTTTTCTGGCTCAAGCGCAGATTTGGCAACCAGTTTGGTCAAGCGGGATTTGAGCCGTGAAGCTTTGTTCTTGTGAATGACATTTTTCTTGGCGGCTAGATCGAGCTCGCGGTAAGCCTTACTCAAAAGCTCGACAGAATTGGCATCGGCCGTTTTGAGGCCGACTTTGACACCTTTGACCGCACCTTTAACCTTGGCCCGGGTCAGGTCATTGATTTCATTGCGTCTGATACTAACGCGCAGAGCTTTTTTGGCTGATTTGATGATTGGCATAACAGGTAATTCAAAAATTATTTAAGACATTAAAAACTTTAGCACAAATTGATCCGAGTGTAAAGGGACTCCTCCGGCCGATCACAGGCATCGACCGGAGGTGGCGGCGTCCGCCAGAGTGAATCGGCTAGCTGATCTTGGGGAGAACGCGGGAAAACGCCGCGTATCTCTTGCCTGAGGTGGGAGACTTGACGATCTTCTTGTAGATCCACCCCTTCCCAGCCAGCCTAAAGATCGCCTGAACCAGATCTCGCCCATCCAATGGGACAAGACGATACAGGTTCCAGTTGTCGGGAAACATGTCGAGGAACACCACTGCTTCTCTCCGCGCGGACACCTTATCTATAACACAAAAAGACCTTGTCTGCAATGTGAAAGTTGCATTATTTTCCGCGCCGATTTGCTTTTTTTGCGGCTTTCCGCGCTTTTTCGGCTTCTGCCCACGCTTTTGATTTCGGCGTCTGCCCGTAAACAGTCAAGGTGGCTTGACAATGTCTCTGCTCACGTCCTTCGGCCTCGGCGTCCTTAATTTCTTCCTCGTAGAGCCATCTGGTACAGTGATCGCATACGAGAACAATCATCCAGTCTCCGGAATTATCGCAAACCGTTTCAAAAGTCATTCCAGCAAATGGACCATCGGTTATTGTTGCCGTGCCCTTGCAACGACCCATCTTTTCTACATCTGGGTGGGTTAGTTCGGCATCAAAACCTTCTATTGTAAACGGCTCGATCGCTCCTCGCTCTAAACAGACCAGGTGACGATTACCTTGGAAGCTGGCTCGTTCGGTAATTCTTAAAATCTCTTTTTCCTCAGCTGAATCAACTGGGCTAGCCTGGGGCTCTTCAATTTCTTCCACGATCACAAAATGTATATCAAATAACTCGTCAGGATTAAAATCAGAAGTTAATATGATTGGGGCCGAATCAGGAGATTTATATGCTTCAGCTCTTAATTCAAAATTGACATTAGTATCGGCATTTGTCCGACTAACAAAATCTAATGCAATCTTTATTAATCTGCTTTTTTCTTCTCCTGAAAGTTCGGAAATATTACGTTCTTCAAGTTTTCGTCCGCTTCCATGCTGTTCTGTTTCCACTTTGTAAACAAAACAGTCATTAACCGAAAATTCTCTCGTGCCAATCATCTCGACTCTTGCATCAATCATTGGCTGCAAAATAGATTCGTCGATGACCCGCGCGATTCTCTGTTCAAATTCATCGGCCGCTTCAATCTCAAGATTTTGTTCTGCTCCTTTTCCGACATTGGACTCGCCTGCCTCCCCTGAAGAGCCTCCTGTTTCGTTACTGCTCATAATGGTCTTCCTTTCTAAACTGCCCCTTGAATTAATTGCTAGTGCCCCAAACCTCACCCCCGGGGTGGGATTTTTGTTGTCCCAGAGCTGAAAATATGTAAACGCGGTCACTATGCTCGAATTAACTCCAGCAACTCGTCTCGTTTTTCCTCCATCTTCTCTTTTGACTTCGCTTCGACGTTTAGGCGCAGAAGCGGTTCGGTATTTGAAGTCCGGATGCTGGCGCGCCAGCTCCGACGACTGTGAGTGTCGGAGCCCCGACCGGAAGCGTCGGGGTCGGAGTACTCAATTGACAGACCATCAAGTTTGGATATTTCAGCGTCTGAATATTTAGCTTCAATTTTATTTAATATTGCTTTGGCGTCTGCAACTGTTGAATTAAACTCGCCAGAGATAAAGTATTTAGCGAAATACGGTGCCAGAATTTCGTCGAGCGATTTGCCGGTCGCACCGGTCATTTCCAGAACTTCGAGAAGCGGGATGATGCCGGAGTCGGCAAACCAGAAATCGCGGAAGTAGGTGTGGCCGCTCGATTCACCGGAGAAAAAAGCGTTTGTTTTCCGCATTGCTAACTTGATAAACGAGTGGCCAACCCGCTCGATGACCGCTTTGCCACCGTTTTCGGTGGCACTATCGATCAGCGCCCAGGTGTAGCGCGGGTCATATATAATAGTGGAGCCGGGCATCTTGCCAAGCATATAGGCGATCATGGCGGCGTTGGTGTAGTACGGCTCGACAAAAACGCCGCTACCGGTGCAGAAAAAAACCCGGTCGGCGTCGGCATCCCAAGCAACACCGAGATCACTCTTTGAGCTTTTGACCAGCTCGACAAACTCCGGCCGGTTTTCCGGCAAGAACGGATCGGGGCGACCCTTGGGAAAAGTGCCGTCCGGTTTGTCGTTGAGACCGACAATCGTCAGTGGCAAATTACCAGCTTCGATGACCGCTTTCAAAACCTCCCCTTCGTAGCCAAAATTGGCGTTGATCGTCAGCTTAGTCGGCTTAATCTTGCTTGTGTCGACGAAAGCCAGCATAAATTTGGCAAAATCAGCCATAATGTCTTTGATTTCGACCGTGCCCTTTTTGTCGGACTTAATTGATTTGCCAGCTTGCCCCGCCTTGGGCACAGGCGGGGTTAAGCAAAAATCGCGGATGTCGTAGATGCCATTGTCACCGGAGATCGGCTCGGCCTTGGCCTTGACCAGCTTCATGCCATTATATTCCTTCGGATTGTGAGATGCTGTCACCATCATACCGCCGGCCAACTTATAATTGCCAACGGCGAAATAAAGCATCTCGGTCGAAATTAAACCAATATCGACGACATCAATACCGGCATCAGTCAAACCTTTTATAACTTGCGCCTTTAATGCTGGCGACGATATGCGAACATCCATGCCGACGGCAACTTTTCCCTCCGGCTTGACAATTTCGACATAACCCTGGGCAATTTTGTAGACCAGATCTTCGTTAATTGATGCCGGATAAATGCCCCGAATGTCGTAAGCTTTGAAAACTGATGGATCAAAATTTAACACTTAAGCTCCTTTTCTTGATGGTTTATAAATAGTGTCCTTTATTTTCTTTTTTTAATTTATCAATTATTTCTTTGACTTCCTGCGAGCGGTTTTTGTCACAAACGAGCAAAGCATCGGGCGTATCAATAATGATGACATTTGAAAGACCGACGGTGGCGATGAGTTTATCGCCAGCCATGACCAGACAGTTGTCAGAACCAATATCGAGATGATGCCCCTTGGAAATAATTGTTGTATCCTCCATCCCTGCCAATGTTTTTAGGAGTGTCCCCCACGAGCCGATATCAGACCAGCCAAAATCAGCCGGGATAACTAAAATGTCTTTGATTTTCTCGATGATGCCATAATCAATCGAGGTCTGGTCAATTCGGGCGTATAGCCCCCTCCCCTTTTCAAGGGGAGGCAAGGTGGGGTTTATTTGAACGATATCATTTAGCGCCTTCGCAGTATTGGGTAAGAACTTTTCATACAAACCAAGCATAAAATCTGTTTTAAAAATGTACATACCAGCATTCCACAAAAACTTTTCCGATGAGACGAAATCCTCAGCCGTTTCCAGATCTGGTTTTTCGACAAAACGCTTGACTCGAAAAACGCTCTGGCCGCCCATCTCTTCTGTTTTGTCACCAATTTCGATGTAGCCGAGGCCGGTATCGGGACTTGATGGTTTGATGCCGATTTGAAGAACGTAAGTAGAATATTGAGCGATGATTTTTTCTGCAAAATCGAGTGTTTCAATAAATTTGGCCGGATTTTCGATCAAATGATCTGAGGGCAGACAAACAATTACCGAACCAGGATCACGCCGATTGATAATTTTTGTGACCAAGCCAATTGTGCCAGCTGTTCCCGTCGCGTATGGCTCGACGGCGAAATTATCCTCTGGGAGTTCTGGCAATTCCTCTCTGGCATCAGCTAGATACTTTTGCGTCACAGCGACATAAATATGGTCAGGCGGAAATTTCCGCGTGACGCGCTCATAAGTTTCCCGCAAAAGCGTCTTCTCGCTGGTGAGGGGATGAAATTGTTTCGGCTTGCCCTCTCTAGACAGCGGCCAAAGCCGCGTCCCCTGCCCGGAAGCCATAATTAGTGCATACATCGGAGTCTCCAGATGATTACATAACTACAAATTAATACAAATTCTACAAATACAGCCATCGCCATGCTGTCATTGCGAGCCATTGATTTGTGGCTTGTAATCAAGGCGTGGCAATCTATCAGTTAAATTAACAATGGATTGCTTCGCCTCGAAAGCACCCAGTGGCTCGCAATGACACATTATGATGTTCAGACTATATCAAATTATCCACGAAATGTTTAGTCTAA
>JAUSKR010000046.1 GCA_030649445.1 bacterium | reverse complement strand
GGTATTAAGACTGTCGGTGGGGTGATTGACTCTGGTTATCACGGTGATATAACCGTCGGTGTGGTCAATTTGAGCAAAGAAGATTACATTATAAATTCTGGTGATAAAATTGCTCAAATTTTAATTCAACCAGTCGAACATTCAGTGGTGGTTGAGGTTGAGGAATTATCAGTTTCAAACCGTGGAATCAAACGGTATGGATCGACGGGGAGATAGCGCAAGCCGATCAGCTTATCAGCCAGTCAGCTCATCAGTAAGGAAGCAATGCAACAATATAACAATTCAACAATTGGTCGCTTTATTGTCATTGATGGCTCGGATGGTGCGGGGAAAAAGACGCAGACGGATTTGCTAATCGCCAAATTAAAAATAAACGGACACAAAATTGCCGCCTATGATTTTCCACAATACGAAAAAACCTTTTTTGGGCGTATGGTTGGACGATATTTAAATGGTGAATTCGGCGAAGCCGATGATGTTGATCCCTACATAGCTTCATTATTATTTGCTGGTGACCGTTGGCAGGCGAGCGACTCGATCAAAAAAGATTTATTAGCCGGCAAAACTGTCATTTCCAACCGCTATGTCCAGTCAAATATGGCATTTATGTGCGCCAAGTTTAAAGCAAAAAGTGAACAAGAAAAATATTTAAACTGGCTTGAGGAGTTGGAATTTCAAATTTACGGCATTCCAAAACCGGATTTAGTAATATATTTATATATTCCGTACGAAATAAGTCAAAAACTCGTTGATAAAAAAGCCAAAAGGTCATACACTGATTTAAAGCGTGATATTCACGAGAAAAATACTGATTTTCTGAAGCGAGTTGAACAAAGTTATTTGATGTTGGCCAACAAATATCCTGAATGGCGCAAAATTGATTGCACCAAAACCGGCCAGATAATGTCAATTGAAGAGATTGGGAAGAAAGTTTACGAAATAGTTTCGAAAGAATTGAAATGATTAGAGATAAATAAAAATAAGCCAGTAAGCGATAAGTTCACCCCGCCTGAGCCCAAGGCGGGGCAAGTAAGCAGTAAACGATTGATTTAATGATTGGGGAAGCATGGACAAAAAAATATTTGATCTAATAAAAAGTGAAGAAAAACGGCAAAAGGAAACGATCTGCCTAATTGCTTCGGAAAACTATGCCAGCGCCGAAGTTCGGGAGGCGATTGGCTCTGTTCTGACCAATAAATATTCGGAGGGCTATCCTCATAAAAGGTATTACGCCGGGCAAATTAATGTTGATGAGATTGAAGAAATCGCCAAAGACCGGGCGCTGAAAATGTTTGGGTTAAGTCCCGAAAAATGGCACGCCAATGTCCAGCCGTATTCCGGCTCACCGGCCAATGCCGAAATTTATCTCGCCTGTTTGGAATTTGGTGACACCGTCATGGGTATGCGGCTTGACCAGGGTGGTCATATCACCCACGGTTTGCCGATTAGTTTTGCCGGCCGGGCCTACAAATTTGTCTCCTACGGCGTCGATCCGAAGACAGAAAAATTTGATTATGACGAGATCCTGAAAATTGCCAAGGAGTGCAAACCAAAGATGATTGTTTGCGGCGCGACAGCCTATTCGCGGACAATTGATTTCAAGAAATTCCGCCAAATTGCTGATGCAGTTGGTGCGATATTATTCGCTGATATTTCCCATATTGCCGGTCTAATCGTTGGTGGTGCTCATCCCTCCTGCTTCCCATATGCTGACGTTGCTATGACGACGACGCACAAAACTTTGCGCGGTCCGCGCAGCGCCATCATTATTTGCAAGAAAGAATTGGCCGAAAAAATTGATAAAGCTGTTTTCCCCGGACTTCAGGGCGGTCCGCATGACCATAACATCGCGGCTCAGGCGATCTGTTTCGCCGAAGCGATGACACCGGCTTTCAAAAAGTATTCTGCACAAATTGTCAAAAACTGCCAAGCATTGGCAGAGGCACTGCAAAAAGGTGGACTTCGAATAGTTTCGGGCGGCACCGACAATCATTTACTCTTAGTTGATTTGCGGGCGTTAAAAATTACCGGCAAAGTTGCTCAGCTTGCGCTCGAGGAAGTCGGCATAGTCGTCAACAAAAACACCATTCCGAATGATCCGGAAAAGCCATTCGTTGCCTCAGGGTTGAGACTCGGCACCGCGGCGATAACAACTCGAGGGATGAAAGAAAAGGACATGAAGCAAATCGCCGGCTTGATTATTCAAACATTGGAAAAGTGTGATGATGTCACACGGAAGAAAAAGATTGCGACTGAAGTCAAAAAAATAGCGACAAGTTTTTCGGTGCCAAGTTGACAAATATGATTTGTCATCCCGCACTTGATGCGGGATCTTAAGATTCCCGCCTTCGCGGGAATGACAGACAAGGAGGAATTATGAAACAATATCTCGATCTACTCAAAAAAATTATGGACGAGGGAAGTGAGCGGAAAGACCGGACTGGCGTCGGCACGCGCGGGCTTTTTGGCTACCAGATGAGGATGGATTTGTCGAAGGGATTTCCACTTCTGACGACCAAAAAAGTTTTTATCCGTGGCATTATCGTCGAATTGCTCTGGTTTCTGACTGGCGATACCAATATCCGGCCGCTTGTCCAGCAAAACGTTCACATTTGGGACGACTGGCCATATGCAGTATACAAAGATAGCAAGGAGTTCAGGGGCGAATCTCAGGAAGAGTTTATCAAAAAAGTTATAGAGGATAATAAATTTGCCAAAAAGTGGGGAGATCTTGGACCGGTTTATGGCAAGCAATGGCGCCGTTGGGAAACGAAAGATGGTAAGACGGTTGACCAGATCGGCTGGGTTATCGACGAAATCAAAAAACAGCCGTATTCTCGTCGGCTTCTGGTCAGCGGCTGGAATGTCGGTGAAATTCAGGGCTTGGTCAAGGGGACAAATTCAGCGCCACCGCTTTGCCATTCACTCTTTCAATTTTATGTCCAAGACAGCAAATTATCCTGCCAGCTCTACCAGCGCTCGGCCGATTCATTTCTCGGCGTGCCATTTAACATTGCCTCCTATTCATTATTGACGATGATGATTGCCCAGGTCACCGGCTACAAACCGGGCGAATTTATTCACACATTTGGTGATGTCCATATTTACAAAAATCATTTCGATCAGGTCAAATTGCAATTGTCGCGACAACCAAAGAAACTGCCGACGATGAAATTAAATTCGAAGGTGAAAAATATCGATGATTTCAAGTATGATGATTTCATACTGGAAAATTACGACCCAGAACCAGGAATAAAAGCGCCGATAGCAGTTTAGTTGAAAGTTTAAAGTTAAAGGTTTAAATGATGTCAAAGAAAAAACCAATAATTAGTGTTATAGTTGCCATTGCTGAGAACCGGGCGATTGGGAAAAACAACCAATTGCTTTGGGACATTCCCGAAGATTTGGCGCATTTCAAAAAAATTACTTCTGGTCATCCGGTTATTATGGGCGAAAGGACATACCACTCGATCGGTCGGCTTCTGCCAAAACGAGCCAATATTATCCTGACGATGGATCAGAATTTCAAGTGCGACGGTGCTCACGTAGTTCATTCGCTCGAAGAAGCATTTGAGACTGCGGCAAAATTCGACCAGGATGAAATCTTCGTCATTGGCGGCGGCATGGTCTATAAATCGGCCCTGCCATTTGCTGACAAATTATATTTAACTGTTGTCGAAGGTGATTTTGACGCTGATGTTTATTTTCCTGAGTATGATAAAATATTCAACAAAGTCATTGCCGAAGAAAGTCATGACAACGACAAAAATAAATTTAAGTTTCTTGAATTAGTTAAGGAGTAAAATGATAATTGGGATTGTTGGGTCTATTGCGTCCGGCAAAGATACTGTGGCGGATTATCTCAAAGCAAAAGGGTTTAAAGCAATTTCCCTCTCTGACATTCTGCGCAAGGTGATGTTGGAAAAGGGTCTGGAAACAACCACAGCCAATATGACCGAATTCGGTAACAATCTTAGAAATGAAAAAGGACATGGATTTCTGGCCGAGGAAGCGGCAAAACAGATCGAGCCGGACGAGAATGTCATTGTCACTTCGATCAGGCAAGTTGGCGAAATTGAATTTTTGCAAACCCAGTCAGATTTTGTATTAGTGAAGCTTGATGCGCCTATTAAGATGAGGTTTACTAGATTAGTGAAAAGAGGTCGAGAAGGTGATATTAAGAATATGGCTGAACTGGAAGAGATCGAAGCCAAGCAGGCGGACGGCACGGGTGGTGGCATGAACATGAACAAATGTTTTGCCATGGCGGATAAAGAAATTATCAATGACGGAACGTTTGAAGAACTAAATTCCAAAATTGACAAGTTAATTTCGGAGGCAAAATGAGCCCTAAAGTTAGCCGAAAGCTCGCCCCGCCTGTGCCCCAAGGCGGGGTAAAGAAAGCTGAAAGTCTAAAGCCGTCTCCAGAACAGAAAAATCAAGAAAAATACATCCGTCCGACATGGGATGAATATTTTATGGAAGTTATGGAGGCAGTTTCCAAGCGTGGGTCATGTGACCGTGGCCGGAGTGGCTGTGTCATTGTTAGAGACAAACAAATCGTTGCCAGCGGCTACGTCGGCTCGGCGCCCGGCGACGAACACTGTGATGATGTCGGCCATTTGTTTCAAAAAAGATTAAATCCGGACGGGAGCATCTCCGAGCATTGTGTCCGGACGATTCATGCCGAGCAAAACGCCATCTGTCAAGCGGCCAAAAAAGGCGCATCAATCAATGGCGGTACGCTTTATTGCCGGATGACACCGTGTCCGGTTTGTGCTAAAATGATCATTGGCTGCGGCATAAAACGGGTTGTGGCTCAGCGTCGCTATCACGACGGCAAAATGTCCGAGGATATATTTAAAAAATGTGGCGTCAAACTCGAATATGTTTTTGACGAGGTTCAGCAATATTCCAAACAGTAATTACTGAGATAAATTGAGGAGTAAATATGCTATCAGACGGAAAAGTTAATATTGAGGCGGCGCGTCATTCGCTTAGCCATGTCATGGCGATGGCGGTGATAGAGATGTTTCCAGAAGCAAAATTGGCGATCGGCCCGGCGATAGATAATGGTTTTTATTACGACTTTGACTTGCCAAGGTCACTGTCACCGGATGATTTGCCGAAGATAGAGAAGAAGATGCGGGAAATTATCAACAAAGATTT
>JAUSKR010000038.1 GCA_030649445.1 bacterium | reverse complement strand
CTGCAGGTAAACGCAAAAACAGACGCCATTGTTAAAACAAATTCTGCGGCAGTTTTGCAACTGTGTCGGGCCAGCCTCTGTGACTACAGGGGCTGGCCATCGCGCCTAACTAATTAATCTTAAATGAACAATCGCCCGAATTAGTGGCGATTTTTTAATTTAAAATATTTTTACTTATTTCCCCACTACACCACACCGGTGTGCTGTAGTGGGGAAAAAGCGATCATAAATAAATAAATACAAAGAGATATAGTCGCCTGAAAATGGCATTTTTGATGTAAAAAATGTGCCTTATAAACTTTACGCCTGCCGCGGGATGCGGCAGGCGTCTTGGAAGCAAGCAGTCCTGTTTGGGGAAAGCCTAGACTAGTGGGTCTGTTAACATCTCAAGAGTCATCTGATCGGCGAACGATTCCCGTCTGGCGATGACTCTTACATTGCGGTCACGATCGACCAGCAGTTCGGCACCGAGTCCCTGGCCGTTGTAGCCGTGCTGGGCCATTGCCCGGCCATAGCCGCCGGTGTGCATTATGACGAGCCGGTCGCCGCGTCGCAGTCCTGGAGGCAGGTTGGTTCGATTCCGGGCGAGGAAGTCCGTGCTCTCGCAGTAAGGCCCGGCGATTGAGGTCGGGATTGGTGAAGGGCTCTCGCACTCTTCGACTGGCCAGACCTGATGGTAAGCGTCATAAAGTGCCGGACGCATCTGACTGCCCATACCGGTGTCGCAGACGACGGTGCGCCACCAACCACGTCTCGGACTGTAGCCGTTTTCCTCCGACAGCACCGTCATCACGAGGACGCCGGCGTTTGCGGTGATGTATCGCCCCGGCTCGATGAGGAGTTGGACGTCACGACCGCCGATCGCATCTCGAACCGCTTGGCCAAACGCCGCGATGTTAGTGACGGATCCGGTCTCTCTATAGTTGACTGGAAAGCCGCCGCCGATGTCGATGGTAGACAGATGAAACCGGTCGATGAGCGGGAGCGCGACATCGAGCGCCCTGACGGTGCTCGTCGGGCTCTCGATCTGCGATCCGATATGGATGTGAATCCCAGTGACATTCAGCCGGGGATAATCCGTCCGGTGCTTCAAGATATGGCGAACCATATCAAGAGGCATGCCAAACTTGGAGTTCTCAGTTCCGGTCGTCAAACCGGTATGTGTGTGTGCGTCGACGCCCGGTCGGAGCCGCAGGAGTACCCTGATCTGCTTCCCGAGTTGCTCTGTTGCCAGTTGAATGACCGGCAGTTCCTCCGGTCTCTCGACGACAATCGTCGCTCCGAACCTAACGGCTTCGAAGATATCGTAGTCGGTCTTGCCGACGCCGGCGAAGGTGGTTTCCTCACCGCGTCCACCGGCTCGCGCGACCCGCGCCATCTCACCGTGCGAGACGACATCAAACCCCAGTCCAAGCCGTCGGAGGAGTTCCAGTATTCTGATGTTCATGCACGCCTTGACAGCGTAACGAACTTGAGCGCTTGGAAAGGCTTCTCGAACTGCATGACAGTTCTCCCTCAGTGTTGTCTCGCTATAGACATACGCCGGTGTTCTACCGGTTTCGTCTGCGCCTGCTTCGATGATCTTCGTCAAGGGGATGCCGTCGCAACACAGCACTCCCTCGACGTACGCAAATCCGCCGATTCGTTGCATCAGGCGTCTCCTTGTGGAATTGATCGGACATGCCGATCAGTCTATATGATATATCATCAAATCATTCATTTTTCAATTTTAGTGCAAGATATCATATATTGGTCTCCCAAAGGGGGATGCGGTCGGGGGCGGAGTCGCCGCCGGCAAGCATCGAAGCGGGGAAGATGGTATCAGCACCAAAATCATCATTGATATGGTCAAGAGCAATGGCCGTTTTATTCTCAAAAAGAAATAATTTCATCTAAATATCGGTCTAAACTACAGTCTAATTTTTAGACTGTTTTTCATTTTGGACAAAAACGAGAAATTCTAGTTGTTATTTTTCGCTTAAAGTGGTAAATTTTAAGCATAAGACTTCACCCCATCTGCGGGTATGGTTTTGCTTGCCCCGCCTGAGATCTAGGCGGGGTGAAGTAAAATGCGTCCTTCCTCCTCCTCCATAGTTGTAAGCGAGTGTAGTTTAGTGGTAAAATGCGTCCTTCCCAAGGATGAGTCACGGGTTCGATTCCCGTTACCCGCTCCAATTAATTCTGATTGTGATATTATAATCATGAAAACATTCGCATTTAGATTGCATCCAGGCCAAGACCTTAAGAAAGAAATATTTAAGTTTACAAAGCAGAACAAAATATCAGCTGGTGCAATTTTAACTTGTGTTGGCAGTCTCCAAAAGATCATAATTAGGATGGCTGGCGCGAAAGAAATAAAAACTTTTGAAGAAGACTTTGAAATTGTTTCGCTGGCGGGTACTCTTGAAGAAAACGATGGCCACCTCCATATTTCGATTTCAGACAAAGATGGAAATGTTTTTGGCGGACACCTGAAGGACGGCGCGATAATCCGGACAACAGCTGAAATTGTGATTGCTGAATTAGATGGTTTGTCATTTGGGAGAGAATTTGACAAGGAAACAGGTTATGAAGAATTAGTAATCAAAAATGTATAATCACGTTCCCAAAAACTACGAATGTCCGATTTGCCTTGCAGTTGCAGGTGTTGAAAATGAAGACACGATGATAAAACAAGACGATATTTTTTATCGTGACGACTTGGTGATGGCGTTGATTAATTCTAAATTTGTTGGCAACAATCCCGGACATGCAATCGTCGTTCCGCTTAAACATTACGAAAATCTCTATGATTTACCAGAGAAAGAGGCAAATAAAATTATTAAAGTGGCGAAGGCAGTCGCAATCGCAATGAAAAGGGTTAGAAAATGTGACGGGGTTATGATTCAGCAAAACAATGAGCCAGCCAGCGAACAACACGCTTTTCACTATCATATGCATATTTTCCCTCGGTTCAATGATGACGGTCTGCTTAATAAATTGAGCGATGTGAGAGTCTCGAAGTCGGAAGAGAGGAGAATATTCGCTGCCGCTTTAAGAGAACACTTTATGCCAATGTAGCTCAGTTGGTAGAGCAATGCTTTCGTAAAGCAGAGGTCGTGGGTTCGACTCCCACCATTGGCTCCAAGGTTAAAAATGATTTATACTTACTTAATAAAGAGTGCAAAAGATGGCAGTTTTTATGCAGGTATCACGGAAAACGTCGAAAAACGTCTCGACGAGCATAATTCTGGTAAGCTGAAGGTCACCGCAATGAAGCGGCCGTGGAGATTGTGTTTCTCAAAGGGACACACTGATTACTTAGAAGCCAGAAAACACGAAATTTGGTTGAAAAAGAAGAACAGGAAATATAAGGAATTCTTAGCTTGTCCCGCCTGCAATTCAAGACGGGATGAACTTGCCCCGCCTGAGCTCAAGGCGGAGTGAAGTAGAACAACACTTTCGTAAAGCTCGCCCCGCCCAAGCGGCACGGGCGGGGTAAAGTCGGAGGTTCAACTCCTCTCATCGGCTCCAATACATATGGAAAATTATTTCAAAACAAATTGGCAGTTTCTGAAAGCTGCGCTCTGGGATGATTCTATCGATCGAGTCCTTTTTCTGTTGGCAGTCGTATTATTTCTTCTTGATTATTGGCTCTGGTCAAAATATTTAAGCAGTCCGGATATTTATGTCTACCTGCGAGTCAATATTTATCCGATAAAACTATTGGCAATTATGCTTTTTGTCAATACCTTTTTAGCTATTATTGCTCATCCCAAAGAAAAAGAGATTGGTTATTTTCTTTTTATTAGCAATATCGTGCTGTCGGTTCTCGTCTTGATTTTGGAAATTTTTTATCTTTCAAATCTATGAACTCTCATTGGAAATACAAAAGATTATTCGAAATCTTGCCCGGTGCGATTGCTTGGATACTAGTTCTTTTGCCAATATTTTTGGCTATTACTTCACCAAGAACCTTCGCCACCTTAATGATCTTTTTTATGGTTTATTGGCTGGTCAAGACGGTGATTATGTCAACCAGGCTTGTTATTGGCTACCGGAATTATCGCCGCGATCAGAAAATCAATTGGCTGGAAAAGTTAAATAATCTTGATCCGTCAGTCAATTGGCAAAGAATTTATCATCTCGTCATCGTCCCGACCTACAAGGAAGATATTTCAATTCTTCGATCGACGGTCGAATCAGTCATCAACTCAAATTATCCGATCAGAAACGTGATTTTTGTCCTAGGAACCGAAGAAAGAGATAAAGACAACGCTCTTGAATATGGTCGGATTTTAGCTAAAGAATATGACAACAAATTCAAACACTTTATGGTAACAATGCATCCGGGAAATATTCCTGGCGAGGTTATTGGCAAAGGCGGCAACATTACTTTCGCTGCCAAAGCTGTCATGCCATATTTCGAAAAAGAGGGAATTCCGGCTGAAGATGTTATCGTCACAACAATGGACGCTGACCACGTTGTTGATAAAAACTATTTGGCCGATCTGGCTTATAAATATGTTACCGACGATGACCCGATCCACAAGAGTTTTCAGCCATTACCGATGTTTTTCAACAATATCTGGGATGTGCCGATGATCAACCGGCTGATCGCCACCGGCTCATCATTTTGGCAGCTTATTGTGACAACTAGGCCGTCTCGCCTCCGCAACTTTTCGGCTCAAGCCCAGAGTTTAGAAGCTCTCAAGAGGGTTGATTTTTGGTCGACAAAAACGATTGTTGAAGATGGTCATCAATTCTGGCGGACATATTATAGATTCAACGGCCGGCATGAAGTCGTGCCGATGTACACGCCGATATATCAAGACGCAGTTCTGGCCAATAGTTTTATCGAGACGATGAAAGAGCAGTATCTCCAGAAAAAGCGCTGGGCGTGGGGAGTATCCGATATTCCATATGTGATGGAGCATACTTTTAAGGATACCAAGATTCCTTTTTTCGACCGCTGGGCCAATGCTCTGATTCTGTGGGAGTCCCACATCTCATGGTCAACGAACCCACTGATTCTAGCAACTTCTGCTTGGATCCCGCTAGTTTTCAGCTCGGGTTTCCGCTCAAATATTCTGGCTTATAGTTTCCCCTTTGTCTATGGCAGAATGCTGATGATCGCTTGGATCGGCATGATCGTGACATTAATCATCTCAACACTACTAATGCCACCGCGTCAGGGCAAACAAAATTTCTGGCGGATCGTTTACGACTGGATTTTGACTCCGGTTATATTGCCAATCTCGAGCATTCTCTTCTCCTCACTGCCAGCCTTTGAATCACAGACCAGATTGATGACAGGTAGATACCTCGAAGTTTTTCGTGTTACAATTAAATCAACGAAAAGATCAAATATTTCTGAGGGAAAAAATGGAAGCAGTTAAAAATTTTGTCTTGGGACGAAAAGTTCTTTTTACAAACCTGGTAGCTACTTTAATCCTGCTTTTTATGTTTTTAATGGCACTCTTATCTTCCAGGGGTGCTTTTGGCGATCCGGGCGACTCAGCAATCGTTGATGAAGTTGCCCATATACCCTCTGGCTATACTTATCTTAAAGATAACGATTACCGTCTCAATCCTGAACATCCACCACTGGCAAAATCGCTAGCGGCGATACCACTTGTCTTGAATAAAAACATTGTCGGTCCGGAAAAAAGCTTGAGCTGGGACGGGATCGGCCAATGGGAGGCCGGCTGGTATATGCTTTATAAGACCAGCAATGATCCCAAAACCGTTCTCGACCTGTCGCGATTGCCGATGATGCTTTTGATGATCGGATTGGGTTTGTTTATTTTCAAATGGGCCAAAGAATTATTTGGCCGCAAGGTCGGTCTGATAGTTTTACTTCTATATGCTTTTTATCCCGATGTTCTGGCTCATGGCCGGCTAGTGACGACTGATGTCGCCGCCACTTTCGGCTTTGTTGTCGCGGCTTATTATTTTGACAAAGCGATCCAAAAAGTGAGCTGGCGGACGGTCATTTACGCCGCTCTGGCCCTGGCTCTGGCCCAACTACTCAAATTTTCAGCTGTTTTGCTTTTCCCGATTTTCTTCATACTTATTATGATAAAAGCCATTCAGGCCAGAAAACGAGACGGATTTTGGCGAAAGCTTTGGTTCTATTTCAAGCCATTTTTTTGGATTTCTATTTTCTCAGTTTTGTTCGTTTGGATAGTTTATATTCCTTTTGTCTTCAAAACTCCGGCAGAAATCGAGCATAAACTAATCGAAACAAATTTAACCAGTGATCCACACACGCTAATTTTTCGCAGCTTTCTTCATTATTTCGAAAATAACGCCGTGCTTAGAGCTTTGGGCCATTATATCCTAGGCATTTTTATGGTTATCGGCCGGGTTGGTGGTGGCAACAAGACTTTTATCCTCGGTCATCTTTCCGACAAATCGATCTCTTGGTATTTTCCGGTCGCCTATTTGCTCAAGACGCCAATCACGATTATTATTCTTGTTCTCACTTCGATCGCCGGATTAATCTTAAGGTGGCCAAAAGAGGAGAAAAAAAAGTGGCTGTTGGCTGTCATCCTGACACCAATAATTTTTTACTGGGCCGTGACATTGCGAGGCTCGCTCAACATCGGTATCCGCCATCTGATGCCGACGGTGCCGTTTGTCTTGTTATTAATTGGTTATTTTATTCAGCCAATCGTTAACGGCGCCGGTAAGATCAGACAAAAAGTAATTCTTGGATTATTAGTTGCTTTTATGGTCGGCTCGACACTCTACAATTATCCGAATTTCATTGCTTATTTCAACGAATTTACACCCAAAGATCAGCGTTATCAACGTCTGGACGATTCGTCGCTGGACTGGGGTCAAGACTTGTTGCGGCTGAAGAAATATGTCGACGACAATAACATCAAAAAAATCAAAATTGATTATTTCGGTGGCTCGGTGCCGGGATATTACATCCCGGGATCAACCGAATGGCATTCAAATTACGGCCCGACCTCGGGCTGGCTGGCCGTTTCGGCGACGTTTTATCAATCATCGAAATTAGTCGGTCCGACTGAGGGTAGGTGGTCATATAATTGGCTCGATGCCTATAAACCGGAGGCAATCATCGGCGGTTCAATTTTGGTTTTTAATATCCCGCAAGAGGAACTCTACTTGAACTATCCCGTGTCTCCTTATCCAATCAAAGAGCTGGTTTTTCCAGCAAATAGTTCACTCTAAAATTAAGCAAGGTTTGAAATGAAGGATGAAATAGAGCTTAGCATCGTTATCCCGGCGTACAAAGAAGAAAAAAGAATATCGATAATTCTTGAGGCGATAAAAAAGTACGTCAAAAATAAAGAGTTTAAAATTGAAACTCTTGTTGTTGTCGATGGCTCGCCCGACAAAACAGCCGAGGTGGCCCGGACTTTTGTTGAGGCTATTCCTGGTCTGAAGATAATGGAGCGAAAAGAAAATAAGGGCAAGGGCGGCACGGTCAAGGAGGGGATTGAGGCGGCCAGAGGCAAATACATTATATTTACCGATGCTGATAATTCGACGCCGATCGAGCAAGTCGATAAACTTTTACCTTTTATGACGAAGTATGAAGTTGTGATCGGTTCGCGCTACAATGATGGCGGAAAATTAGCCGTGCCGCAATCAATTGTCCGGCGGGTCGGTAGCCGGGTTCTCAATATTATTATCCAAACTTTGGCCATTCCCGGTATCAAGGATACACAGTGCGGTTTCAAAATGTTTAGACATGACGCGGCAAAAGAGATATTTAAACGGATGACGATTACCAATTTTTCTTTTGACATCGAGGTCTTGGCGATTGCTAAAAAACTCGGCTACAAAATCAGAGAAGTTGGTATTACCTGGTATGATAATCCCCATTCGACCGTCGCTCCGATTGGTGACGGAGTCAAGATGATCAAAGATAGCTGGACTGTTAGAAAAAATCTACGGACAGGGAAGTACACTTAGAAACATCCAACATTCAATAACCCCCACTTCGCCCTTCGGGCTACGAGGGGCAGGCAACATCCATTCAACAACCAATTTTCAATTATCAAAATAAAAAATTAACGTAAAATCTCCGTAGACCACGCTTCAGCGTGTTTGAATCAGGATCGAATTTTCGGCAGACACCCTACCTAACAAGCTAAAGCTTGCGCTACGATTATCCATTCAACACTCAATACTCAATATTCAATTAATAAAAAATCATCCCATCGGGATGATTTTTTATGGGGCGGCCAGTGGGAAATTCACGTCGCCCTATCGGGCTCCCTAAAAACCCACGGTTTTTAGTATTTTCCTCCCGCGGGAAACTTCCGTTTCCCGACCCCTTCCCGGTTCAATTCCCTTGTCATACCCCACGAAAAAATCAGCCATTGCTGACTGATTTTCTCGTGGGGCGGCCAGTGGGAATTGAACCCACCACTGCAGTGCCACAGACTGCCGTGATAACCACTTCACTATGGCCGCCATACGTGTCGTATTCTAACATAATTGTGCTTCAGTGTAAATCTAAAATCATTGCAATTTGAATTTCAATAAGCTACTCTGGTGGCAGATCCAAGGCGGAAGGAGTAAAAACCATGTCGAGGATCGACCCCCACGTACACTGCCGGGATGAGGAGCAATGGCGAAAGGCAACAATCGCCAGCGTTCTCGCTCTGGCAGACTCACAGGGTGTTGGCATGATCTTCGACATGCCCAACACCCACAGGCCGGTCATCGACGAGCGTCGGGTCATGGAGAGACTTGCCCTGGTGCCGGTCGGTTGGGAAGACCGGTATTGGCTATACGTTGGAGTGACCGGCGATCGCGATCAGCTTGTCGAAGCGGTTCGTTGTTACAACACGATCCCGCAGGTCATCGGGCTGAAAATGTTCGCCGGCAAGAGCGTCGGCGACCTCTCGGTCACCGAGGCGACTGACCAGCAGTACGTCTATCGGACTCTGACCGATCTCCGATTCAGGGGCGTTCTGGCTGTGCACTGCGAGAAGGAGAGTCTACTCCGTCCCAATCGCTGGAGGGCGACGGTTCCGGCGTCACACTGCTCAGCGCGACCGACCAAGGCCGAGGCTGAGTCCGTCAAGGATCAGATCCGGTTCGCATTGGATGCCGAGTTTCAGGGCAGGTTGCACATCTGCCACGTCTCCAGCCCCAAATCGATCATGGCGATCGAAGAAGGACGGCACTTGGGACTCCGTGTCACGTGCGGGGTCACACCGCATCACCTGATGTGGGACCGAAGTACCATGGTCGGCGAGGTCGGGCGTCTCCGCAAGATGAATCCGCCGTTGCGTGGGAAGGAAGACGTGACGGCACTTCGTGACATGGTACGGATCGGTCTGGCGAACTGGTTCGAGACCGACCACGCGCCGCACACTCAGGAGGAAAAGCTCGGGGAGCCGTACATGTCTGGCTACCCGTCGCTCGAGCTCTACGATGAGTTCGTCGCGCAGTTCTTGCCGCAAGTTGTCGGTCTGACCAGTGAACGGATCCAGGCGATGACCGACGGCAACATCGTCGAGGCCTTCGCCGACAAGCTCTGACATGGCATTGCTTGCTTTCTAGCCTTTCCCCGAGGCCGCCAGGTGCTCGGGGAAATAGCCAGAACAATTAACTCTAGTTGTTCTGGCTATTTTAATTAAAATATTAGTCCCTCTTGTGTAGCAATAATGAAAAGTGCTACATATAAACTAGGTCTCAGGTGAAAGGACACACATATGGCTACAAGCCATCCGAACGGTCAGGTCCGGTTTGTGGCCGCCAGTGGTGCAGGCGCATTCACTGGTCGGGGCTGGTGGTGGGAACATATCCTGCACTGGCTTGGCCTTTTTGACATGGGCTTGTTCGAGGCGGTCGTGCTGAAGACGCTGACGTTCAAGCCGAGGAAAGGCAACCTCAGTCTGTGGCAGCCGTGGCGCTGCATCCGCCTGATCTGGGACGGAATTCTCAACGCTGTCGGTCTGACAAACCCCGGCGTTGTGTGGTTCTGTCGGGAGATCGTCCCTCGGCTCGATTCGATCGGCGTGCCTCTGGTGGTATCACTGCTTGGCACGCCACGAGAGATCGTCCAAATGATCCGGATGATCGACGACCTGCGATGCCCCAGGATCGTCGGCTACGATATTAACGCGTCCTGCCCTAATAGTGGGGAGGACATCAGCGCAAACGCGGACGAGGTAATCGAAGCTTGTCGGCAAGCTCGCCGGGCCACGCGTCTGACAATCTGGCTGAAGCTCTCGGTCGTTCATCGTCGCAACCTTGAGCGGATCATCAAGAGTACGGAGGCCTGGGTCGAGTGCTACACGATCAACAGCGTGCCATGGGCTGTCTACAGTAACGAGAAAAGCCCGCTTGCTCACCTTGGCGGCGGCGGGGTCTCCGGCCGGGCTGCTCAGCCGCATACCTGGCCGTTCGCAAAAGAGATCATCGCGATCACGAAGAGGGAGGTCGTCTGGTCGAGCGCATGTGACTATCATGATCTCGAGCGGATTGTCGAGCAGGGTGGCAAGGTAGTCGCCTTCGGTGCTGCCTTCATCCCCTTCTCGTGGCGACCGACGGTGATGATCCGCCGCTGGAAACGCGAACACACCTAGCCGCAAGAGACGCCCACACGGGCGTCGGAAAGTGAGAACATCAGCCGCTCGGGAGGAAACAGCTAGACTCCGTCTAGTCCTCCCGAGCAACCAAATTTCGAGTAAACTATATATTTTCTCTACAATTATTCCAAAATAAGATCACCACGTTTGCGGTGATCTTATTTTGGAGCGGGTAGAGGGAGTCGGTCACCGATATTTTTCTGCTGAAAAATTCGTCGACCCCGCCTCGGGCTACACGCCCTCCGGCTTTCGACATCCCTCACTATTCAACCCCATGAAAAAAGCTCCAACAAAAGTTGAAGCATTTTTCATGGAGCGGGTAGAGGGAGTCGAACCCTCGTCTCAAGTTTGGAAAACTTACATAATAACCGCTATACGATACCCGCAAATCTGCCAAAGGCAGATAATTTTCAATTTACAATTATCAATTTTCAACTAGCTATAAGGTTACCATTTATTGCTGTAAAACTCAATCTCAAAAAGAGGATCCCCACCCCGCCGGGTGGCGGAGTGGGGAGAGCTGAGAGAGTTGTGGCTGGATCACGGGGCTGACCGGATCCGTGTGACCGGATTCATCGGCCGACCCAGCCCATTCTCAAGGACGAGAGGGAAGGTGACCCAAGTACGCTGGTCATGAAACTCGTTGATGAAACGAGCGACGACCAGATGGGTTCTGGCCTGCCGCGACGCCACGACGCCGTTGTCAAACGGCTCGTGAACTGGAATCGTCTGGCTACTCCATCCGGGCAACGGCAGATCCCAATTGGCGTAACCGTCGACGAGCTGACCACCGGTGCTGACGACGGAGCGGAGTCCGGTCCAAGTGCCGTTGAACGAGTAGTTCTCGATCATGACATTGTGAACCGTGACTGCGTACTGGCCGGAGTTAGTGATGATCAGGTTGTAGTCCCAGCCGTTACTGCCCGCCTTGGCCTGATCTTCCGGGCTGGTTTCGATCATCGCCCACGTGCCGAGGGTTGTGATGACGTTCGAGAGAAGCAAATCCAGTCCGGCTTCCGTCTTGACCAAGCTCGAATGGTTGCCGGCCAGAATCCGTGAATTGACGATGCCGGCCGTTTTTCTCTCGAATTGAATGTCGGCGGGAGCGCCGCCCTCCGGACCAACAACGATGTCGGTATCTCCACCGACGAGGAAGTAGTCTGTCCAGATCGGCTGGCCACCGCTGACAGAGTTGAGCCTGTTGAGGTATCCGCCGCCAGGCAGGAGGTCTTGGATGACCGGATCACTGAATGTTGCCATGAGTGAGCCGGCATTTGCCGGATGGTTGTTGAGGACATCCTCGTCCAGCCAGCGGATAAAGTCAGCCGCGGTTGCGAAGATGGAACCGTGGTTGGCTCCATTGATGAGATAGGCAATGTCGATACCTCTAGATCGACGGTTCTCAAGTAGGTCGCGCGTTATCACAACGCCAAGTGAGTGCGCCAGAATATCGATTCTCTCGTATCCTTGCGCAGTGAGGGAGTCGAGTTGCGTTGCCAATGCTTGTGCCGAGGCGGCGCAGGATTGGCGGTAGTCGTACTGAAAGCCGAAAGCTTTGCTGTATTGGTATTCCATCCGCTGGGTGCAGAACCAGTCGGAGGCAAGCTGAAGATCTTCGGCTTGGTTATTGAAACCGTGAACGGTAAGGAGCACTTTGACCGGATGACCAGCCGGATTTATTGACATCAGTTTCAATCCGGTCGTCGTTTCTGGTGGCGTGACGAGGAAGTGACCGACAATGCCGTCGACGACATTGATCGCGAACTGGTTCTGGTTGATGACCATCTTGGCATCGTTGGTGACATCGCTCAGGATCTGCCAGCCCTTACTAGCAGTCCAAGCGAGGTAGCGCCAGACAATCTTGCCGACGCCGCGGGTTCGTGCTGGCACGACAGACTCGATCGTGATTGCCGCATTTGGTTGAGCCGAAGTCACGATTTTGACGTTGGCGTTCTGTGCCGGGATGAAGCCGCCAAACTGCGGCAATGTTGCCGGTTGGCTTCGTGTGATTGTCACTTGTGCTGGCGCGGCAAATGTTTCGCTGGGCACAGTGACTTTGAGATCGCCGACGGCTTGCACCATCGTTGTGCCGGTCTGTGTTGTGAAGGTTGCGTCGGTGATTTGTGGTGGCAGAGTGATGATTGTCACATTGCCACCGCCATTTCCAACGTTGCCACCACCGCCGCTGCAAGCGGAGACGAAGACGACAACAAAAACGACAGCAACGAGTGCCGCCGCTACGAGAGTACGTCGTTTCATCAGCCATTCTCCTTGTGAATGTGCCTTGCACCAGCTCTATTTTAACAGCTATTTATCATTAAATACACAGAATTGAGTTATTTCGTCAGGTGTAAAATAAACCCCACCCTAGCCTCCCCTCGAAAAGGGGAGGAGCTAATCAATTTTCAGCTCTCGCATACAGACACCATCGCCACAAACCCCATCGGGCTTTGGCATTTTAGGCCAACCACAAGTAGTATAGAATATTTTATTGTTTGCAACAATGATTTCCGGTGCGTGGGCTTCGAGTGAACCGACAAGACTGGAATTGTGACCGAGAACACCGTGATAGGAGCCGAAATTGAACGGGTCGTTTGATTCAAAAATGAGGGTATTGTTGTAATGCTGTTTTGTCCCAATCAGTGCCGGTACGATCGTCGTAAAAAGATAAAATTTATCATTTTTGTAAATTACTGTTGACGATTCGCAAGCTGAATTAGGTGATGCTGGGGCGCCACGGCCAAGTTTTAACACAACTCCGACATAGTTCCATTTATCCAAATCGACCGATTCATAGGTGATGATCCGGTTGTTGCTGCCGGTCAGATACATTATAAACTTATTATTGTGTTTCAGGACAAACGGATCTCGGGTCAGCGGCCAGATCGTTTTAATGGCGACGCCAAAATATTTCCAAGCCCGACCATCGTCAGATATGTAATGAGATATTTTGCCGGGGCCAAAAAAGAGATGGAATTTTTTGTCTGGCTCTGAAAATATGACAAAAGGGGCAATTTTGACACCCGGATGAGGATCAAATTGAAAGCTGATATTGTCCTCCAAATATTTGCCGTCAATCTTGTCAGAAACTGCTTCGATAAAAAATCGCTCACGAAAAAAAGTATAGTTTTTGCTACTGGCCGTGCCGAGCAGGCGGTACTTGCCGGATTTATCGACAAAAATCGTATGGTCGTTGACGTATTTTGAATTTTTCGACGGAGCAAAAATTTGTTTCCAATCGCCAACTGGTTTGATCATATAGTCATCGAATCATTTAATTGACACAAACTCATCAATCACAATCACAACGGATTATTTGCTACTGCAAAATTGGTAATGTTGAGGGCGCTTTTAAATAGTTTAAATATGTTTGAATGCTGTCAAAATGATCAAAGGCAACGCTTTCTTTTGATGGCAGGTCATTTAATTTAAACCATTTTTGCTCCTCGGCTTCCCAATCTGGCTCACCTTCCTTCTCAGCGGCGATGCAGAAAAAAACAAAAGAAACATTTTGACGGTCTTCCCTGGGTCGATTGGGAGTGTCGACAATCCGTAAAAGCGTTAAATTTTTAACCCGATAACCGGTTTCTTCAAAAATTTCCCTCTCAGCTCCAGCCGAGATTGTTTCGTCTCGATCCAAATAACCGCCTGCCAGACTCCATTTTCCACCTTCGCTAATCCTCGCCGACCTTTTGTGCAACAAGATTTCGTCGCCTTTTAAAACAAGCGAATCAACAGTGACGTGCCGTAATTTGGCTCCATTGCCGTTTTCAAAAGTGCAATTTATCATCTAGATACCTTCTAATGGTCTGTCTAAGTTAAATTGTCGGGGAGATCCGCCTCAGGCGGACGACCTCATTTTCATTAATTTAATTGGTCGGGGTGGTCGGACTCGAACCGACGACCCCCGCGTCCCAAACGCGGTGCTCTAGCCAACTGAGCCACACCCCGACAATGCAATTATTCTACCGTAAAATGGCTTCGAAGTCAATTTGTAGCTGAGGTGCCGCCAGCTTGTTTCATATGAGATTTAATGGTATGATATTGGGGAATTTTGAATAAATACGTGCGCCCGTAGCTCAGCGGATAGAGTGTCTGGCTTCGAACCAGAAGGTCGGGAGTTCGAATCTCTCCGGGCGTACCACAAAAAAATTATCAATTTTCAATTTACAATTTTCATTCAATTTTTTAATACTCAATGTTCATTTATTGATTGTTGAATGGTTGTTGGATATTGATTATTGACAGTTACCATTAGCCCCAGTAGCTCAGTGGATAGAGCAAATGTTTTCTAAACATTAGGTCGCAGGTTCGAGTCCTGCCTGGGGTACCATTCATTTTACAAAAGATTTTATGGACTCAACTTCCTCAAAACAGCCGAAGAAATCAGTTTTTTCGGAGATGATCAGAAACTCTGCCAGACTGGGCAAGATGCTTTGGAAAGAGAAAAAAGCACTGACCGTCGTGATGATTTTTCTGTTCATTGTCGTTTCGGCCGCACCGTTCTTGCAATCGGGCGCCCGGGGACTTCTGATCAACGAACTGATCAAGATCGCCGGTCATAGTACGGTGACGCGGAATTTACTCTTGACGGTGGCTTTTATTATTATCGCCGGACTTGTCCAGCCTCTTGCCAACACTATTCAGACTTATGTTCTGAAGCTTTTTTGGTTTTTTCTCGATGAAAAAATTGACATGATGGTGGTCGAGAAACGGGGCGAGCTTGACATCGCTTCTCACGAAAATCCGGCAGTTTCTGACATGATCAATCGGGTTGATGAAAACGGTACTTTCCGGATCAAAGAATTCGTCGACCGTCTCTTCATAATCTTCCAGTATCTTTTGTCAGCCATCATCGCCGCTGTTATAATCATCTCAGTAAAGTGGTGGCTCTTTCTCGTACTCTTGATCGGTGCGTTACCGTCGCTCGCGGTTGAGGCAAAGTATGGCAATCAGGTCTGGGATATCTGGGGTGCAAAGGCTGAAGTTAGACGAAAATATCGCGATTTGCGCAGCCACTTTACTGAAATTCCAAAACTAACGGAATTAAAATTACTCCAAAATACCAAAAGATTTGCCTCTGAGATCAGACAGGTTTTTCTGGATTTTCAAACTGAGCAGAGGAAATATGACAAAAAACGGACAACTCTGCAGCTTTTCTCCTTGCTATTTTCTCAAGCATCGATCATTTTTGTTGTCATCTGGCTGATCAATAGCGTTCTCTCCGGTGCGATGTTGATAGGCACACTCACCTTCATCCTTGCCTCAGTCGGTGAGCTGAGTTCTTCATTGACAGACTTCTTCGTTTTTCTTGGTCGACAATATGCCGACAGTTTTTTCGTCACTGACACTTTTAAATTTCTCGATTTGAAGTCCAGTATCACTTCGCCATCAAATTGTCTCAATCTCCATCCGGCGACGACGCCACACATTGTTTTTGACAATGTCACTTTTACTTATCCTCGAGCGAAGAAGCCGGCATTGCAAAATTTTTCTCTGGAGATCAAGCCGGGCGAAAAAGTCGCTATCGTTGGCGTCAACGGTGCCGGCAAGACAACTCTGGTCAAATTACTTTTCCGCTTCTACGATCCTCAAGTTGGCAAAATTACCATTGATGGTATCGACATCAAAGAAATTGATCTGAACTGTTGGTATCAAAAAATCGGGGCGATTTTTCAGGATTACGCTCACTATCATTTGCTTGTCAAGGATGCCATCGCTATTGGCAATAGCGGCGAGGAAACTAGCGTCGAAAAGGTCAAAAGTGCGGCCCAATTTGCCGAGGCGGCGACTTTTATCGAAGAGTGGAAGGACAAATACAATACGATGCTTGGTAAACAATTTACCGGCGGTGTCGAGCCGTCGATCGGCCAATGGCAGAAATTAGCTCTCGCCCGGACTTTTTACCGTGATCCGAAACTTTGGATTCTCGACGAGCCGACTTCGTCGATCGATTCTGAAGCCGAGGCAAAAATATTTGAGCAACTTCAGTCCTTGCCCGAGGATCGTTCAGTCATTTTAATTTCACACCGCTTTTCGACCGTGCGAAAAGCTGATAAAATCGTTGTGATAAAAGATGGAACAATTGCAGAAATGGGTAGCCACGAGGAATTACTAAAATTAGATGGCACTTACGCTCGTCTGTTCAACTTGCAGGCACTTGGCTATAAATAGTTCTTTTTTCTATTTCTTGACATCATGGGCTGCCGGCGTGATACAATGTTAGTATGCATATCAGAGGGAGAAAACTAGCATTTATAGCAGCACTTTTTGCGGCAGTTTTTTTGCTGTCTCCGACTCCAGCCAAGGCCTTTAGTTGGTCGACTTGGTGGAATCCCAGAACCTGGTTTACTCCAGCAACTCAATACACGGGTAGCGTTTCGGGCATGGTTACTGTCGGCGGAAATTCACCAAACCCAATTAATGTTGTTGCCGTTTCAGTTGATGGCAAGCCCGCCCCTCTTTCAAGCACTGGTAGCTACTCGATGACAGTTGATTTAGGCAGTAGAGTAACTCGCACCAACGTCCCGGTTAAGTTTGACTATGTTGCCGCTCCAAAACCGAGTGAACCTTCTAAAACCTTCTATGTCACTGTCAATGCCAATCGGATCACTCCACAGAGCCACAATTTTGCCACTCCTGTCGTAAACAATGTCGCTGAAGTCAGAGGCACGGTCCGTGATACCAGTAAAAATGTTGTTGCTAATAGCCGGGTGACCGTTGACGGTACCGATGTGTATACTAATTCCAGTGGAGTATATGCCAGAACTGTCCCGCTAGGTACTGCGACGAGCAAATATCTCTCGATTGTTTTTGCTTGTTTGCCATCATCGCCAGCATACTGGCGGACAGAACACGCTACTCCGCCGGCAAATGATGCAGTTGACTTCGGCCTCTGCCCAGTTTCGAGTTCGGGTGGCGGTGGAGGCGGTGGTACTGAGACGGGCATCGTTACCGGAACCATTAAAGACAAAACCGGTGCTATCGAGAAGGGCGCCGCCGTTACTGTCGATGGTACCCGCTACACCACCAACGCTATTACCGGTATCTTTACCACCAACCCCATCACCGGCGTACGCAAAACGGTGCTCGCAACCTATGCCTGTTTTGGGGGAGCGGATCAAAGTACGAACGTGTCGGTGGCAGTGGGCACGACGACGGTTGCGTGGCTCTGTACCACAGGCACAGGTGGCGGTGGAGGGACACCACCGCCAACCTCGACCGGCGGCACATATGATGGATACGCAAAAATCAGTGATACCGGCGCTCCCCTGAGCGATGTCAAGGTTACGCATTTCGCGACGACTAATACCTCTGTTGATCCCAGTCGCATTACCAACACTAGCGGATACTATCAGCCCGTCAGTATCGTAGGAGCATCTCGCCAAGTAACTGTGACCTTTACGCTGACCGATACTGCTATAGCCGCTCATCCGACCCTCCAGCGCACCTGCACAACCACGTTTCAATATATAAACGCGACCAATCATCATAATATCAACTGTGCCTTTATCGCCGCGGCCGACCCGCCACAGACGACCTCACTCCACGGGAAAGTAACTTCTGGTAAGGATAATTTTCCAGAAGGCGGCATCACTGTGACGGTCTATCAACCAAGTAAAGAAAATCCGACTCTTATCAAAACAACAACAACAGAGAAGGGTGGTTACCACCAAGGAGAATATTTATTTGACAATAATCTCATGGCCGGTCAGAAGGCCGTCGTTACAGCTGAAGACTCATTACACAAAACCGCCTCGACTGAATTAATATTGCAGAAAGACGGGAGCGGTAATATTGCGGATCTCCTTTTGCGTTTTGACTCATATGGTAATCAGATACTGGTTGACGTAAATCTAGACAATCACTCGCCGCAAGACCCAGGGACGCTGGTGGCAAAAATCTTTGATAGAAACAACCGCCTGATCGATACGGCCATGCTGTATTTGTATTCTAACAATGGCCGCAACTATTTCTCGGGGGCTAGCAACCGCCGCATTATTTTTGCTGGCACATACAGAGTTGAGTTGTGGACCGGCACGAGTGATCGTGCCCGTAACATTGGCTCTGCTCAGAGCGTGACTTTTGATGAAGAAAACGCTCAGAAAAAGCTAGTCGTATTTAACTTGGTTTCGTTGCCGGCACTTACGGCACATCTCGAGGTATATGTAAAAGCCCTGAGTATTCCGGCGAGTTCCGACGGCCGACTCATAGTCGTTCCAGGTGCCGCGGTTGTTTTAAAAGACAGTAAGAGCACAGTGATCCGTCGAAGCTTAACTGATGGTAGCGGCCATTTAGTGTTTGATCTCAATTTAGCTGAAACCACGCAGCTGACAGGCGGAGATAGCTCCATTACAACTACCGCGGCTGGATATAGAGATGCTTTTTCCAGAATAGTCAGCTTTGGTGATAGCGATTGGTACAATAAATCCCTACTAGTCACCCTCAATGTTGGAGAGAGTGATTGTGTTAATCATCCATCATTGCCCGATTTTCCAGAAATTTGGACTTGTGGCGGAGAAGCTAATGCAATGTACCCCAATGGTCTGCACCTTGACA
>JAUSKR010000016.1 GCA_030649445.1 bacterium | reverse complement strand
ATTGGTACGATCTGGTTGCTGATCTGGCTAAATTTCAACTTCATCAGCATCGCTCTCTTCTTCCTCTTTGTCTCAGCTGTGTCTTTCTTCTCTTTCAGAATTCGCAACATTGCGCTAGAATTAGCCATGAAGCGGTCGAGAGATGACGCCCTGACCTCGACGCTAGAGTTCATCTTTTTGCCTTTTATCCGGATTGGCCGCTATTTATCAGACCGGATCGCCGCTTTCAATCCTTTCATCTTGGCACTCGATTTTTTGATTGAAGCACCATTAAAGAGTATTATAAAAATAACCAATCTGTGGTTTAAATTTATCAACACCAAAAAAGAAGATTTGGAATTATAAATACAATTTTACATTTTTCATTTTACAATTTTTCATTAATTTATCATTTTCAAAATTTAATAAATGATAAATGAGCAATTAATGTGAAATGGAAAATGATCAATGGTAAATGCGGAGAATAGGAGATCGATGTTTGAAGACAAAGTTATTCTGATTGTTGATGATGATCCATCCCTCTTGGAAATGTATGTCGAGCGGATCAAGGTCGAAGGGGCGATCGTCTTGGAGGCGATCGATGGTGAAGCAGCGGTTCGCTCTGCTAAAGACAACCATCCGGCCGCCATACTGCTTGATATAATGATGCCAAAATTGAACGGTTTCGAGGTTCTAAAGAATTTAAAATCCGATGCAGAGACGGCCAAAATACCCGTTATTATTTTGACGGCTCTAGCCGATGATCAAAAAAAACGTCAAGGTCTGGCGCTTGGTGCAGCCGATTTTATCGTCAAATCCGAAACTCTGCCAGCCGATGTTGTTGAGAAGTTGCGCAAACTCATCGCACCTGAAACCGCCGATGGCAAGATTTAAAGATATCGAAAACAAGGAATAAATGGCTTTAATTATTGGCCTCGCGACAATTTTTAGTACTCTCCTTGGCGGGCTTTTCGGCATCCGTTTCAAAGACAAGCTTCATCTGATTCTCGGGTTTTCGGCTGGCGCTGTCATTGGCGTGGCGATCTTTGATTTGGTGCCGGAATCAATCGAGCTGGCGACAAAATTTTATTCGATTGATCTGGTGACGGTGTTTATGGCCATTGGTTTTATCCTCTACATGATTCTAGACAGGTTTTTTGCTCTGCGAGCTCAGTGCCATGATGGCGAGGAATGTCAAAATGAAAATCATCTTGGCCAACTCGGCGCGGCGGCGCTGTGCCTCCACAGTTTTCTCGATGGTTTGGCCATCGGCCTGGCTTTTCAGGTCAATCAGAGTGTCGGCTGGGTCGTCGCGACCGCTGTCCTGGCACATGATTTTTCCGATGGCATCAACACGGTCAATATGATTCTGAAAGACAAGGGAAATCTTAAATCGGCCTACAAGTGGCTGGTGGTCGATGCTCTCGCTCCGGCTTTTGGCGTTCTGACAACATTATTTTTCACTGTTCCCGAGGCGGTTCTCGGCCTGATCCTAGCCGCGTTTACTGGACTATTTCTCTACATCGGCGCCAGCGATCTTATTCCGGAAAGTCATCACCGCCATCCGGCTTTTTTAACGACGGTGATGACAATTCTGGGAATGTCCGTTATCTACACCGCAATTCATTTTGCCGGCTGATCTATAGTCGATCTAAACAAAAAAATTATTAAAGGGGGTGGGGTCAGCGACGGCGCTGACCCCAAGTAAGCGGGGCGGAGAGGGTGGCTGGTCACTGTTTCAGACCGAGCTTGGCACGAACGACGCTCCACCGCTTGTAGCGGGACCCGAGGTCGTTGACCAGGTCGACACAGGGTCTGCTCGTGGTCTTCCGCCAGACGATGACCACAACCACGACCTCACTGCCCTCTTTGGCCACGATTACCGGGCCGGTCTTTCTGTGCCAGTCCGGACTCATGTACGGCAAGACGTCGAATGTGAGTTCGCCGATCTTGACAGTCTCGGCTCGGTCGGAGTTGACGACGCTTTGAAGCGGAGACAGTGCTGTCTCGATTTCCTTTATGTCTCGACCCCAACGCATCTTGGCTACCGCCGGGAAGAGGATCGCGCACAAGATCGCGATGATCGCGACCAGAACCAGTACCTCGATCAGTGTCAGTCCATGCGTGCGCGTGTTGCGCATTTCTGTTCTCCTGAGAAGGAGAATATAACAAAATGGCTCAAAACGCAAGTTCAATCAATTAAAAAATGAATTCAAAAAACGGCATATCACCGATTAGTCTTTATCTTTTTCAAATATCGGAGTAAACTAAAATAAACAAGCAAAGATCGTATTGAACCAAACAAAAAGGAGTCCAATGTTCAGAAGAGTTGCAGAGTTTCGCGGAGTGGCATTATTCACAATTATACTGGGTGCTGGGATTTGCGCGTACGGCTTGGCAACATGGGTTCTGAATGTTTTTGGTAGTTCACATTTCAATTTTCCGGCTTCAAAAATTATTGGCGGTTGGATCATCATCTCACTTGGCTACATTCACTTAAATTTAGAGCTCTCGAGAGAGAAAAAGTCGCAATAAATTGGTTATTGAATGGTGTGATATAATGGGGTTAGCGTTTTAGTTTATAAAATAATCCAGAAGGAGTTGAAATGGATAAGGAAAAGAAGGGTCTTGCCATTGGTGCGACAGTTGGAGTGTTGGCGGGCGTGATCGCTGGGATATTGCTGGCGCCAAAATCTGGCAAAGAAACGCGGAAAGATATTGCCGATCATATGCATGAGATGAAGGACAAAATTGCCAAGGAATTGGAAAATGCCGGCGAAGTGACAAAAGAGGCCTATAAGAAAATCGTTGAAAAGATCGTCAACGTTTACGAGACAGAGAAAAAAATCACCAAAGAAGACTCTAAGGACATCATCGAAAAACTTGACAACAACTACGAAGAAGTTAAAAAGGCGATAAAGAAATAGAGTATATTTTGATCGAAAAAAAGATCACTTTTGTCAAGTGGTCTTTTTTGTGGCAAAAGAAGTAATTGAGCATCATTAAAAGGTTAGAGTGTTGCGAAAGTATGAGGTAATATGATATTGTGATTTCAATCATGGCGAATTAAAACTTGAGTATGAAAAAGTATGACAAAGCAGACATGGAAAACTTATGGGCCGATGTACATAGTTCTAGCGGCAATTCTCTGGGGCATCGATGGTGTCTTGAGGCGCAGTTTATACACCTTGGCGCCGAGTATTATTGTTTTCTATGAGCATCTGATTGGTGCCATCATCATCGCACCGGCAACGATCATCGCTTTGCAAAAAGAAAAAGTGACAAGGAAAGAGTGGCTCGTTTTGCTTGTAATCGCCATGCTGAGCGGTGTGGCCGGGACGCTGATGTTCACGGCCGCCTTGGTCAAAGTTAATTTTATTTCCATTTCTGTCGTCTTTTTACTTCAAAAATTACAACCAATTTTTGCCATCGCCGCCGCAGTTTTACTACTGAAAGAAAAGATCGACCGGCGCTACATTGGCTGGGCTGTATTGGCCTTTATTTCCGCCTACTTTGTTACATTTAAAAATGGCCAGATAAATTTTGCGACTGGCGCCGGGACGATTACTGCTGCGTTACTCGCTCTTGGGGCGGCCTTCGCTTGGGGATCGTCAACGGCACTGTCGCGGATAACAGTTCTAAAGCTTTCCAACACTTTAGCGACAGGCCTGCGTTTCTTTATCACCGTACCTCTCGCTCTTCTGACAGTTTATCTACTTAAAGATTCAGCTGGGCTGCTCGTGATTGATACCTCGCAGATGGTTCGATTCATCGTCATCGCTCTCTCGACTGGTATGGTCGCGCTCTGGATCTATTACAAAGGACTTCAGCATACTGAAGTTAGGGTGGCAACATTTTTGGAATTAGTTTTTCCGCTCACCGGTGTACTGATCGATGTTTTTTATTATCATAATGTCTTAGCTACAACACAATATTTAGCTGCTGTGGTGCTGCTATTTGCTGTTTACCGGCTTTCCCTATTAAACCAAGCCGTCGTGTACACTTCGGAGGTAGAATCAGGGTTTAGCCGGGGCAAAAATATTGGCTTTCCGACTTTGAATCTAGTCATTCCGGAAAAGTTCAAATTCAAACATGGCATTTATGCTGCCAGAGTTTGGATCAAAGGTAAAGCCGTCCCGGCTGCGCTTCATTTTGGTCCAGTTCCGACTTACAATAATAAGAAACCATCGCTCGAAGTCTTCCTATTAGATTCCATTCCCGACAAGGAGTTGAAAACAGTCAACTTTGAAATCAGTCAATATTTGCGTGAGATTCAAAAGTTTGATGATCCGAAAAAGCTCAGCGCTCAAATCGCTGAAGATGTGGCGAGAATCAAGGCCCTACCGGAAAACGTATTAGTTGCAGACTGACGACTAAAGTCGAAAGACTAAAGCAAAGACTATTGGCTTGCGACTGTAACCGAGGTCATCTTATCCCCGACGGCGATTTTAGTGATGATATCCATGCCGGCAGTAACTTGGCCAAAGAGATTGTAGTTTTTTGGTAGAGTTGACTGATCGGTCAAACAGATAAAAAACTGAGAACCATTGGTATCCGGTCCGGAGTTGGCCATAGCCACTGTTCCAGCTTTATAATCACCGACAACCGCCTCATCTGGAAATTTGTAGCCTGGACCACCAGAACCATTTCCAGTCGGATCTCCACCTTGGATGACAAAACCTGGCACGACTCGATGAAATGTCAGTCCGTCGTAAAAACCTTTTTCAGCTAAATAAACAAAATTACTGACAGTTTTTGGTGCTTTGTCGGCGTACAATTCAAACTCAATTGTCCCTTTGTCGGTCACAATGACCGCTTTTTTGTTATCAATCTGATCAGCGGGTAAGATACCTGGGAATGCTAAGTTCGCCATTGCTGTCTCCTTACTATTATCTGAATTCTGATTGGTATTTGTTGTCGTTGTTTGCTCTTTACTTTCTGGCGCTTTGACTTCTCCATGCCAGAAAAGATAGCCAACTATCACAATAATTATGACGATTAAGAAATAATAAAACTTCGACATATTGCTCCTAATCATTTAATGAGTATATTGAATATAAGTCTATTTATGCACAAATGTCAAATGAAGCTGGAAAATTTTACAAATATCGTCGATCGACGATATTTGTAAAATTTGCTCTATTATTTACTTCTTTGTATAGAGCCAAACACTCATTTTCATCCCGAGATTCATCGTTTCAATCTCAGAATCTGGTTTTTTCTTGGCAAATTTGAATGCCAGCGAAACAACGCGGGTAGTTGGTTTAATTTGTTCGAACAGCCACGACTCGATCTTGGCCAAAGTAGACGGCCACAAGTACAAATAAATCACGTCGGATTTTTTGATTTCAACGCTGGCTTTTTCAAATGGTTTGAAATATATTTTAATATTTTCCGACTCACCGCTGAGATAAATATTCAGCCGGGCTTTCAGGATACAAAAAAGTGACCGGTCGATGCCGATGCCCTTGGCGCCAAACTCTTTCACGGCAAGAATTAATGTCCGACCGTTGCCACAACCAAGGTCAATTATCGTCTCGCCTTGTTTCAATTTGGCCAATTTGAACGCGTCACGGATGCCTTCATAGCTCGAATAAACAATCGGCGGACCGATAATGCCGGCCCACAGCATCGATCCCTGCCAAAAGATCATCCAGAGCATAAAAATTATGAAAATAATTTCTACAAATAAAATCATGACCCCATCGTACCATTGTTTATTATGTAATTAAAATTTTGATTGACATATTAGTAATTTTATGATATTGTTTGAGTGTTCTGCCAGAGAGAGTGCACCATGATCGATTTCGCGCGCGCCGCTGATCTACTGAAGATCAACGGTGTTGCTGAAGTAGCCGCCCTTTGGAATGGGTGGCTCGACATCGAGTTCGTGCTCTCCGACTTGGACGAGATGCGCGATTGGGAAGAGTTGCAGGCCTTCATCCGGCGACGACTCGAAGGGATGATGCAGGAATTCGCCGGCAGATTGGGGTTCGACCTCGACTGCGACGAGAAGTTCTGCATTATGTACCGCCCGCTGGTCATCAGACGGGCGGCGTGACTCACGAAAGAGGAGACAAGCCATGTGGTGGCGGAGGTACGGAAGGTATGAGTTCGAGTACGACCTTTCTGGCTTCACCGGCTGGTGCCGTAAGGCCAATGGCCGTCAAGCCGACGGCAGCTGGCCGATGGTGTTCAGCAGTTGGATCGCGGCCGGGCTTTGTGGGTGGTAATCAACCACCTCATGTTCGGGAGGCCGGTGGGCTGGGTAAATTCCTCCACCGGTCTCCAGCCAATATTTCAAGGTTTTGTGCTGAAATGAATTGAACTGGAGGCATGTTTACTGTATAATTTTCTTCTAATCATTCCCGAAATCATTGAAAATTGACACTTGAAAATTGATAATTGTCGATTTCCAATCGACTCGGGGGTGTATTAGCTTCGACAGAAGGACTTTAAAAATATATCGCAAGTAAGTAAGCTCGGTCGCTTCAAAGTGCCGGCAAACTTCAAGTGCAAATACACTTGCTAGCAGGATCAGAGGCGCTTTTGCGTCAATGACTCCTGCCTTAGCTTTAGCCTAAACGCTTTAGCCATCCTTCCACTGCTTTTCGACGGTGGGCTCTGGGTGTCATAATCGAAATGCGGCATACTCTGTTCGACAGGGAGTATGAATAAGTATTACTTTCGATAGAGCAACAGTTTCTTTGTCTCATTCTGAGCTTCGCTCGAACAAATTGAATGTGAACAAACTTGTAGATGATATATTTCTAACCTTTTGGACGCCGGTGCAACTCCGGCCACCTCCACCAAATAAAAAATTCCCAACTCGCTTGGGTGTTTTTTATTTGTGGACGTTGATTTGCCGGAGTTGCACCGAGGATGGGGTCGGGAAACCTGCCGGTTTCCCGTGCAGGAAAATACTAAAAACCGTCGGTTTTTAGAGTGGTGCTAATCTCCGGCCACCTCCACCACAAAATTGATTAGTCTGAGACTAGTCTTTTTTGATACACCAGATGGGCATATGGAACACCAGAGAAAGCACTAATTTTGGAGCTTATAGTACGTCGCTTTGCCTTTGCCGAATCGTTTAATAAAACCTTGCTTGATCAACCAATTAAAGTCTTTGTTTCTAGTCGGCTTAGCTCGGTCAGTTAATGTTGCATAATCCCGATCAGAGATAAAACCGTTTTTCTTGATGTAATCGAGCAATACGTGGTGATAAGATTTTAGAGTCGTCCCCGGTGTAATAATTTCAGCCTTTAAAATTTTGCTGACACGTAAGAGTTCGTCAATAATACCGTCTGAAAAATATTCAAGCCAGTCAGTAAAGTCAACTTGATTCTTGATCTCGTAATAATTGCCGCGCAGTCCAACATTTTCGAAATATTTCGTGACATTCTGATTATAATAACTCTCGAAAGAAAAAAGATTGAAAGTGTTTAATCCCATATCGGCAAGCAAAACTTTTGTTGCTAACCGTGCCGTCCGGCCATTACCGTCGATAAATGGGTGGATGATAACGAACTGCTTGTGAAAAAGTCCGGCCAAAATTATAGGATCAAGATTGTTTTTATTACGTTTTGCAAAATTTAGAAGCTCATCCACCAGCCCTTTGACGTCCTGGTGGTCAGGCGGCAAATATATTGCCTGTCTTGTCTGGGGATTGTTGACAAAAACTGGTTGCTGACGAATGGTACCGGAATTAAAATCATTAATTAAATCATTCGTCACCTCTTTATGAATTTGAAGTATTAGATCAAGACCAAATTTAATGGTTCCTTTCTTCATATTCTCGTCTAAAATACTGAGGACTTCATTGTAATTTAGAACTTCTTTCTCGCTATCCCGCAGGTTTT
>JAUSKR010000013.1 GCA_030649445.1 bacterium | reverse complement strand
AAAAATAGAATTATTTTTCTATATTTCATTTCACCTCGTCCAAGCCAAGATATTTTAAGATCACTCCGACGATCAGGAGGAGTAGATAGCCGATAACCGCGCCGAAGATTCGATCCTTGGCGTTGGTTAGTTTGGTACTGTCGCCTTGGGAGATGATATAGGTGTAGCCGCCATAGATTAACATTAAAACGACTAAAACCGCGCCGAGCCGGACGGCATAATAATAAATAGCGATGACATAAGTTTTCCAATCGTAGCCCTGCGGGCAATTGGGCAAGCCGTCGGGACAAATGCCGACTTGGACGGCGGCGGCGGCTTTGGATATTAAGAGGTCTAATGAAGACATAATGATATGAAGCTAAATTAATAAACCCCACCTAACCTCCCCTTGAAAAGGGGAGGAAATTACCAGCCAGATTTGCGGAGGTAATTATCGGTCAAATTGTTAGCGGTCAGGTCGAGGGCGGCCTGCGGGGTTTGGATACCATGATTGACAGCAAATATGGCCGCCTTGATAGCATTATCAAATTCGACCGGATAGCGGCCTTTAATCAAAGTTTGAGCCGTCGCCAGAGAATTTTTTTCCGGATTGCTCGTCTGGCGGTTTTCCAGTGTGATATCGTAGCTTGTAGATTTTTGTGAAGTGTAGAGCCGCGTCGCTGAATTAAAATCACTATTAAAAGTTCCAACAACAGAGTCTATTAGACCCCAAGACAGAGCGGAATTAGCTGAAAGCGTGCTGACACCAAAAGCATTGAATTTGGCATAATCAATGAATTTAGCCGGCTCGACCGTCAATTGCGGTACTGCGCCTTTTCGATATGACAAATTGGGGTATTTTTGGGCTAAGGTATTTTGCAATTCGTCATAGCCAAAAATTATCGCCACCTTGCCAGTGGCGAAGGCATCAACTTCATTTCCCATACTACTACTCCACGAGTAGTTTGGGCTGGCCGGATTGGCAAAAGACGTATAAAACTCTAAAGCTTTCTGCCCCGGTGTATTAGTTGTGTCTTTGGGGGTTGTTGCTGGCAGATTGAACATCGCCAATTTTAGATCGTCAGCGACAATTTTAGTGCCGTTCTGGAGCATCAGGAGGTAAAGCAGATCTTCAGAGGCAGATAATTGGTCTGTGCCAATGGCCGCTCCTGCCAGGGTGATATCGTTGCCCTGTTTTTGGGTCAGCAATTGAACTGCCGTCGTAAAATCAGTCCAGGTTGTTGGCAGGCCATTGCCAAGGGCTTTTTCAGCCGTTTTCCGTTTGTCGGCGTTAGCACTGCCCTGGTTTGCATCTTCATAAGCGTTTAAGGTTTTGCTAAATATTGATGGATTGTAATAAATAATCAGCGGCTGGGCGCTCGGTGTCAGTGCGTAAATATTATTATCGAAAAAGACCGATTGTTTGACCGCCGGGACAAAAGATTTATCGAGATTAATTGCTGTCGTTGTCGGGCGTGGCACCAGCTTGTCCTTGTGGCGGTAGACCCAGTCGTTTGGCATTGACCAGACGTCGGGGCCGTTGCCGGAGAGAATAGAATTTAAAACCCTGTTTTCATAAGTTGAGTCAAAGGTTTGTTTTTGATAAACCAGAGTCAAACCCTTGTTGTCCTTTTCAAATTGCTTTTTGATCGGCGCCCAGACATCAGTGTCTTCGAAGCTCCAGACGACAATCTGGCTGGCTTTGGGGTCCGCCGCCGTTTTACCACAGCCGGAGAGGGCGATGCTAAAAAAGACCGCTATTAAAAAATAACTTAGCGCTTTCAAAAATCGTTTCATAAACCCCTCCGTTGTTGATAATGTCAAAATCCGAATGTCAAATTTCAAATAAAATGTCCAAGCCCCAATGATTAAATGCCAAATATTTAGAAATTGGAAATTTAAGAATTCGGATTTTCATTTGGCATTTGTAATTAGGATTTTGGCATTGAATTCTTGACCAGTTCTGTCAAGAATTCCATCATCTCCTCTTTGATGCCCGGCCGCTTCAGGGCCATCTCAATGTTGGTTTTGAGGTATTGAGTCACATTACCACAATCATAATACTTGCCGCCTTTTATTTCAACAGCGTAGGCGTCAGTCCCCTGCTGGCGCAAGTAATTAATACCATCAACATAGACGAGTTCTTTCCCATCGGGGACAGTTACATTCTCGAGGGCGGCAAATATTGACGGTGGGTAGACCTGTCCCGAGACCATAGCGAGGGTCGAGGGTCTTTTTTCAATGCCTGGCTTTTCAATTAATTCCTCAATCTTTATCACGCCATCGGCTATTTCCGGCCCTTTGGCAAAAGCATATTTCTTGGCATCGTCTGGGTCTTCTGCTTTGACGCCGCCAAGTATCACAGTGCCATAAGTGTTGTACGCCTCGATCAATTGCCGGGCTCGTGACGGTTCGGCGACGATAAAATCATCGCCCCAAAAAGCGATAAACGGCTCATCCCCGACCACATTTTTGGCCGTTAAAATGGCGTCGCCGTTGCCGCGCATTTCTTTCTGGCGGATATAGACAAATTCGGCCATATCAGAAATTTTTCGGATAGTCTCAAGCTGTTCCAGCTTCCCAGCCGCCCGCAATTTATTTTCCAGTTCCAGATGCCGGTCAAAATGATCTTCAATTGCCCGCTTATGCCAGCCGGTGACAATGATGATTTGCTCAATCCCCGCTTCGACCAATTCCTCAACAACATACTGAATGACCGGTTTGTCAACAACCGGCAGCATTTCCTTCGGCATTGCCTTAGTTTCCGGCAAAAATCTTGTACCATAACCGGCGGCCGGGATGACCGCTTTACGAATTTTTTTCATGATTCTCCTATAGGGCTTATAAGACTTATAGGACCTATAAGTCCTACAACAAGCCCATCATATCAAAAAAACTCTTCACAATGAAGAGTTTTTTTAAGGGGAATGCTCACCCTGTCATTTTTTCGCCGGAAGTTCGTCGTTAATTTTGATTACTTTCGTTTTGACCTTTTCGTCCTTGGGAATTTCGACGCGGAGCAGTCCATCTTTCATCGTCGCTTTTGATTGGTCAGCATTGACGGCAATAGGCAGGACATAAGAGCGGGAAAAAGCGCCCCAATAGCACTCTTTAGTAAAATGTTTTTCTGCGGTATTGTCATGGCCGGGATGGCGCGAGCCCCTGATCGTCAAAACTTCGTCAGTAATTGAGATATCGATATCGGAAGCACTAACGCCGGCAATTGGCGCTAGTATATAAATACTGTGTTCGTCTTGGTAGACGTCAACAGCAAGCTGACCCTCAGTCTCCTCAGCTAGCCAGTCGTTGTGGTTGGTTTCGCTCACTTCCCTCCTTTAGAAAGCTTGTAAGCTAATAAGCCTGTAAGCCCGTAAGTTATGAATCAATCCTCAGTGTTCACAGCTTACTGCTTACCAGCTTATCCACTGTATTTTCCACTTATATAAAGTATATAAGGGTGGTAAAATTAAGTCAACAGTGCTTTACAACTGTCATCCCGCACTGCAAGCTTGAGAACCTGCCCTGAGCGAAGCCGAATGGGTGCGGGATCTTGTACGATTTAATAGTAAGATCCCGGTCTTCGACTCTGAGGTCTAGCGACCTCTCGTCGCTCAGACTCGAATGAGCTCTCGAGTCACAGGCCGGGATGACAAAATATGTCAAATATCTACTCTGGTTTTAACAAAATTTATACATTTCTCCTTGACCTTTTTTTCCCGGTCAAGTGTCTTGGCTGTGGTCAATACGGCGAAATTATCTGTCTTCCGTGTGCCAAAGAAATTGCCAAAATTAAGACGCTAACTTGCCCGGATTGCGGCCGGATTTCTGAATGTGGCCGGTATTGCAAAGCTTGCAAAAATAGGCAAAAGGATTTAGTTTTATCGGGTGTAGTCGTGTCAGCCCGTTATGATGCCGGACCGGTCAAAGAGATGATTCATCATCTCAAATATTCCGGCTTTGTTTCTCTTTCTGACCACCTGGGCGAACTGATTTGTCAGCAGATAATTACACAATTCAGAAACTCCGACTTTGTCGTCGTGCCAGTACCCTTGCACATTAGCCGGAAGAACCGGCGAGGATTTAATCAGTCAGAGCTGATTGCTAAATATGTTTCTAATAAATTACATTTACCTGGCGGAGACGCTTTAATCCGTCAGCGAGACACAAAGCCGCAGGTTGAATTGCCCAGAGCGAAACGGCTCACCAATTTGGAAAATGCTTTTTCTTGCCAAGATCCTGATTTAATTCTTGGCCGGCGAGTTCTTCTAGTTGATGACGTTGCAACGACAGGTGCAACACTAAACGAATGCGCCAAGGCGCTCAAAGACGCCGGTGCCAGAGAGGTCTGGGGTGCGGTCGTGGCCAAGAATATTTAAAGTCGAAGAAGCCGATAATTTTGTCTGATGTCTTGAATGGTGGCTTCAGATAGGAAGATCTAGGTTACAATTTTGTGCTTGAACCATCCGGCGTGATTGCTGGCGTGTTGTCACGGAATTATTTAATACCATGGCTGATTTTTGGCACTATTTGCCTTAAATTTACCTATGCAATGCTTGGGCGACACCTATGTATAGCACGCTCAAATGCCCAAAATCTAGTCATTAGGCTGCTTTTACGGCTGTTCCATAGCAGAGGACTTCGGTCACGCCATTCATTATTTCCGTGGCATCGTAGCGGACAGAGACGATGGCGTTCGCACCCATTTCTTCAGCGTGCTTGATCATCAGATCGTAGGCATCCTCGCGTGTTTTTTCGCAGAGTTCGGTGTAGAGGGTGATATTACCGCCGATCAGCGTTTGTAATGAAGCGCCAAGCGCACCAAAAATCGAGCGGGAGCGAACGATAATCCCCCGCGTTAAGCCGAGGTTTTTGTAGGAGGAATTTTATCCAGTAGCTCCAATAATATTTCAATTGGAATGCCATCCTTGTAATATTTTGTAAAATCAACAATAGTTTCCCAACAATTTTCATCATCGTCGGAAATGGCGGTGATTTTTTCATGATTTTTTAGACCTATTTTTTTCATAACCAAACTCTAGCTCAAAATTATTCTTGAATCAATGATAAAAGCTAGAAAAGAGCGACAAAAAATGCTAACATAAGTGCGGGTTGGAAGCGTCGCATAGTGGTTTAGTGCACTGGTCTTGAAAACCAGCAGGGCTGCAAGGTCCTCAGAGGTTCGAATCCTCTCGCTTCCGCCAATTCCCCCTCCTTAAAAAGGAGGAGAGGTTACTCTATACAACAGTCGATGGCTTTTTTGACCAGAGCGCCGAGCTTGGCGAAGATGCCGCCCTTTTTGTCGGTTTTTGTCACCTTGTCTTCGTCGAGCTTTGCCACGTCCCCGAGCTTGACTTCGCCGAGGTTAATGCCCCAGAAGAGGGAATAGAGGTTGTAAGCTTTTTCAAACATATCCTTGGCTTCCTTGTTCTTGCCGCGGCCAAGCATTTTCGTCCCGACCTCCATCAGCCGCATTGAGCCGGCCAGTAAGTGCTTGGAGATACACCAGACCTCGCCTTCGTACTCAGGTACAATTTTTTTGAGCAAATCCTTGCGCATCTCGCGCGTTTCCTTGAGCAGGTCAAAATATTTGTCCTTGCCCGTTTTTTTGGCGGTAAAGAAGAAATGTTCCTCGATTGAAATTAAATTCATAATAGCAATTGAAAGGTCTTCGTCGGCCGAAAGGTCGAACTTGTTGTCTTTTTTGGCGTTGTTGACTTTTTCGACAAATTTATCGACATTATCGATGGGCATACAGCTCCGTTTATTTCGTTATGTAATAAAAAATTATGCTGAAAATTACGAGTGGTAAAATGGGCATAACGGTTTTCTGGAAAGGGAACCAGGCATGGCCGCCGTTTTTGGCTTTGATGATAGTGTAGAGCCGGTC
>JAUSKR010000012.1 GCA_030649445.1 bacterium | reverse complement strand
GATAGTCTTCGTAGTCTTCGAGCAATTCTTGCAAAGATGCCCGAGCAACTCCAAGCAACTTTAACTCACTTTTCTTCGATGTTCGGCTAGCTTGGCTACCTTCGACGATGTTTTGTTTGCAGCTTCTGGCCGCTTGCTCCATCTGGTCCCGTGTCCGCGAATAATGCCGGATATACTTTTCGGCAAACTCGACAGTAAAATCACAGATGATGACAGAGTTTTGATAACTTTTCAGATCGCAGTAGCTCATTTGTTCCTGTTCTAGATATAGGACTTATAAGTCTTATAGGTCGTATAAGTCCTATAATTCGCGCAAGAGCTTGAGCTGGTCGCTCCAGCTTATCTGATCCTGTGGCGTTTCGAGGATGCCAAATTTGTCCTTTAGTTTTGGATGATTGACCAGACGGCGGAAGGCGTCGAGGCCGATGTCGCCGGCGCCAATGTCGGCGTGACGGTCACGCTTAGAATCAAGGGCGGTTTTGGAGTCGTTCAGATGAAAGCCGACTAATTTATCGAGACCGATTTCTTTGTCAAATTCAGCGATGAATTTTTCCAGACCTTCTTTCGTTTTCAAATCGTAACCGGATTCAAAGGCATGAGCAGTGTCAATTAAAACCTTAACTCGAGGAGAATTCACACTTTGTATGATTTTGGCGATTTCTTCAATTGTGTCGCCGATAATATTGCCAGCACCGGCCGAATTTTCGATGATGAAATCTGGCCCACCCTCCGTCGCCATCAAAATGTTTTTAATCGCCAAGGTGATTTTGACTAGAACTTCATTAAACTCCCGCCCTTTGGTCGAGCCCATGTGCGAATTGACGCCCAAAGCTCCGATAGCGTGAGCTTTTTTCATGTCATCAATGAGAGATTTGATTGACGATTCATAATAGAACGGATTTTCACTTGCTAGATTAATCAGATAAATAGAATGAATAATGATTGGGCCGATCTTTGCTTCCGCGTTTAACTCGCGAAACCGCTTGATCTCCGCCTCCGGCAAAGTTGCCGGATTCCAGCGCTGTGGCGGATTGGCAAAAATTTGCATGCAGTCACAACCCAATTCCTCGGCTCGAATAATCGAGTCTGAAAATGGTTTTGCTGTTGAAATATGAGCTCCAAATTTCATTGTTCACCTTTCTACCTCATACCCCACCCCGGGGGTGAGGTATTGGTTACGTCTATTCTTCAAATCCGTTGCGTTGGAAAAAGTCGTATGGCAATTTCCTGCCCTCGTCTTTGTCAATTAATTTCAGGATTTTATATTTTCCTTTGGTGCAGACAACTCCATCCTCTAGAAAATGAGTAGCTTCCATTATTCTAATACTGGCCAGAGGCGAAGAAAATGTACCGCCGACTGAACTGGTTTCAATCAATGGCACCGCCCCGGTCAGCCAATAACAACGTTGTTCTTTTTTAAAAAAATCGTACTCTTGTCCCACTTCGAGATTATCTGGAACACATTCCTCTTTTTTTCTTTTACCTGACTTGAACTCGGCAATATTACGTAGTGCCAGGTCCGGATTAAATTCAATTGGTATCCCCATTATGTAAACCTCCAGAATTCGACTTTTAAATTTCCAAGACTAATTATAACATACCGGCCATCGGCCAATGAGCCCGGATTGATCACCTTTGTTTGCCCCAGATAACCACAACCCCAACGGGAGTGCTGGTGGCCGCAAATATGGACCAGTGGTGCGTCGCTAAAGCGACGACCGGTTTTATTGTCATCCTGAGTCCGCCGGCTGGCGGACGAAGGATCTCTGAGATTCTTCGCTTCGCTCAGAATGACAGAAGTATTCGGATTTTCCCAGTCATATTTATTCATAACTAATATTCCTGGCGGTGGGACGTGCGAAACAAAGATCGAACCAGCGATACTTTTTTTGTCAATCATTTTTTCACCAGCATATTGGCCAGACCACGAGGCAGGGGAGCCACCGACGCCGGTCAGCTTGAGATGCTCCCCTCCTCTCCGAGGAGGGGCTGGGGGTGGTGTAATATTCGATGCATTAATTTTATTCACACCCCACCTAGCCTCCCCTCGAAGAGGGGAGGGATCGCTCAACTCGACTATCCTGCCTTCAAGCGACGGATATTTGGCATTTAATTTATGATAACTCCGGCCAAAATCATTATTCCCTGGAACCCAAAAAAACGGCAGACCATTTTTTTCGATAACTTCGATAAAATTAACTATAAATCCAACCGGCTCGCCCATATTGACGACGTCGCCAGCAAAAATTAGCAAATCAATATCGTTTTTATCATCAAAAAAATGCTCAAGATTATAGAGCTGTTTGCTTTGAGCATGGAGATCAGAAAAAACAAACGCTTTCACCGTTTTGTCCCGATAATCAGAATCGACCCGACCAAACTGTGAACCTCGGTGACACTCATCGCTTGGCCGGCCGGAATGATATTGGCGAAGAGACCCTTTAATTTATCGCTGTAGGTCTGAGTAATTTGTGGCGGCGCTGAAACACCGGCCGCCTTGAAATCGGTCAGTTCAAAGACAATTTGGCCATTTTCGGCTTTTGGCTTGAAAGTAATGTCCAAATTTACACCCCAAAAAGTCGTCGTCGTCTTGCCGCTGATGATAACGCCTTCGGGCTTGGCCTTGAGCGTACTTTTTTTCAGCGGGAAAGTGTCACAGGCAACACAGATCGCGGTCCCGATCTGATCCTCAGTCAATCTCAGCTCAACGGGCTTTCCTGTTCCCGCCTTGTTAATCCCGGCTTGAACCGAATTATTCAATGATGTGGTCGGCGTGGCAGCCGGCTTATTGTAGTAATTATAAAATGGTGATGCCGAATTATAGCGGAAAAAATAGAAAGCAAAAACTAAGACCGAAAACAAAACACCGACAACGGTAAAAACCGCTCTGACAGAGATCGAGGGATGAGCTACTTCGACATCACCGCCAGCAATCGATTGGCTTTCCTCGTTTTGATGCTTCTTTTTGAGCATTTAGGGCTCCTTCTTTGTCATCTCCGCGAAGGCGGAGATCCATGAAGTCGAACTAATATTTAGTGACGCGTTATCTTGTCTGGATTCCCGCCTTCGCGGGAATGACGGCGCCGACAACTACCGTTTAATCATCGAGCCAAGCTCTTCCTGCCCTGTGACGTAACCCATAATTAGATATGAGATCAGACCAGTGGCGGAGGCAAAAAGCGTCTGGAGTAAAATACCCCAAAAGCGGGACATATCAACAAAGTTGGCGGCTAGGTGCATCGCCAGATAGACGGCGATGCCCATTACGAGCGCGGATACGACCGTTTTTGTGTATGAAACGATCAGGTCATGATCGAGAACAGCCGGATATTTTTTCCGCAGATAGTGAATTAATATGACTAAATTAAGATAACTGCCAAGAGAAAAAGCCAGAGCCAGACCGGCGACTGACATTGAACGAGCGAGCGGATAAGCGATCGAGACGGAAAATATGACGGTGACAATCGAGATAAACATCGGCGTCCGAGTATTTTTTAGCGCGTAAAACGCCTTTGATAACAATGGAATTAACCCCTGAGCCAGGATTGAAAGTGACAAAAAGCCGAGCGTCAAAGCTGTCATCTTGGTGTCATCCCAATTAAATTTGCCCGAGCCGAGAATCAGCCGGACAATTTGCGCCCGGAGTAAGACAAAAAGTACTGTTGAGGGGATTAGAAAATAGCCCATCACCCGCAGGGCTTGGTTGAGATAAAGCGAAAATTCCACTGTTTCGTTGGCAGAAATTTTGCGCGCCAGCGTTGGAAAAATCGCTGTGGCAAAGGAGGTGCCGAGCACGACGACTGGCATCGTCTGGATATTATTGGCCAGATTGAACGCCGAGATCGAGCCGGCGACCAGGGCTGAAGCAATCGCCGTATAGACGATCAACATGATCTGAGTTGAGCCCATGCTGATTGTCCGGGGAACCATCAGCCGGATAATTCTTTTGATCGGTTTTTCCGTGAATGAAATAATTGGACGCCAACGATAGCCAAGTCTAAAAACAGGTAACAATTGGATCAAAAGATGCAGAATAGAGCCAGCGACAACAGAGTAAACCACCCCGGCAACGCCATATTTTGGCGACAATACGGCCGCGCCAAAAATTATGGCCAGATTATAAATCAGCGGTGCCAGAGAATAGGCCAGAAAACGTTTGTGGCAGTTCAGAACCGCGCCGATGATATAGGAAACCGAGAAAAATATCGGCGTCAGCATCAAAATCCGCGAGTATCTGACTGCTTCGACCATTTTGGCTGAATCAAATTTAGGCACGACCAGTGGTATCAAATACGGCATCAAGAAGAAAAGGCAAACCGCCAAAACGATCATCAGGAGAAGTCCGATGTTGATCAGGATATTGGTGATCCGGTAGCCCTCTGCCTCTTCGTCTCGGGCGAGAAATTCGGAAAAAATCGGGATAAAGGCCGAGCTGATCGCGCCGAGGATCAAAAAATTGAAGACCAGGTCGGGGATGCGGAAAGCGACATAATAGACGTCCAGATTTGAAGTAGCAATATTGTGAGTCAAAATCCGGTCGCGGATCAGGCCAAGCAAATTACTAATTGTCAAAGTGACAACTAAAATCAGGCTGGCACCACGAAGAGAATTCTCCCGAGAAAATTGGTTGATTATACGCTTCATCCTACTTCTCGTTAAGTTCGGCTTTTTGAAAATATTTTAGGAACTCTTTATCACCAATTGTTTCCTTTTTCAGAAGATCGTCGGCAATTTCAGTGATAACTTTCTTATGGGATCGGATGACCTTTTCAGCCTGACTATGACCATCACCAATTAATTTAGTCACCTCTTCATCGATGATCTTGGCAACATCTTCCGAGTAATTGCGATGCTCAGTATACTCTTTGCCGAGAAATGGCATTTCTTCACGCCGGCCATAAGTTTGAGGTCCCAGGCGGTCAGACATTCCAAATTCTGTTACCATAGACCTTGCCAATTGCGTCGCTCTCTTCATATCATTCTGAGCACCTGTTGTTACATTGTCACGGCCAAAAAACTCTTCTTCAGCAACCCGACCGCCCATCAACGTGGCGATCTCATCGAGAAAATGAGCTTTGGTTTGTAATTTACGCTCTTCAGTCGGCATGTTCCAAGTATAGCCAAGCGCCAACCGCCTGGAAATAATTGAAATTTTATGAACCGGATCGGCATTGGGCAGGATATGACTGACAACGGCATGACCAGCTTCGTGAAACGCCGTGATCTTTTTCTCTTTTTCAAGCAGTACTTTTGAGCGTTTTTCCGGTCCCATCATCACTTTTTCGATTGATTCAGTTAAGTGCGCCTGAGTGACGGTTTTCTTGTTCTCCCTCGCCGCCATAATTGCCGCCTCATTAGCCAAATTTTTCAAATCAGCTCCGGAAAAACCCGGCGTCGAAGCGGCAATTTTGGCCAGATCGACATGTGATTCGACCGGCTTGTTTTTGGTATGAACTTTCAAAATCGCCTCCCGCTCCTTCCGGTCAGGCAAGTCGATGTAAACCTGGCGGTCAAACCGACCAGGGCGAAGCAAGGCCGGATCGAGAACATCAGGACGATTGGTGGCGGCAACAACTATAACATTATCAGTCGGCTCGAAACCATCCATTTCAACTAAAATCTGGTTGAGTGTCTGTTCTCGTTCGTCGTGCGAACCACCTAGCCCCGAGCCGCGCTGGCGGCCAACAGCATCAAGCTCGTCAATGAAGATAATCGCCGGTGCGTTTCGCTTGGCCTTCAAAAATAAATCCCTGACGCGCGAAGCACCAACACCAAC
>JAUSKR010000009.1 GCA_030649445.1 bacterium | reverse complement strand
TTTGTAGATTTTGAGCGAACAGCCGCTGTCATGGATACCATCATTGATCATCATACGGCGAGTAAATGCGGCCAACTTTGATGCCAGTCGTTTTGAAAAACTATCTGAGCGCCTCCGACGCCAGCCAGAAACCACATCCAGGTCATCGCTCTCTAATTTTTTGATTAATTTGGTAATATCTTTCGGGTCATTTTGACCATCGCCATCCATCGTTACGATATAGCGACCTTTGGCATACTTGATACCTGCATCCATCGCCGCTGTCTGACCAAAATTTTTTCGCATATTGATTATCTTCAGCGGTGAGAGATCCTGCATTTTTGCGAGCGTCTGATCAGTCGAGCCGTCATTGACAAAAATAACCTCAAACGGTTTGGCGGTCGAGGTACACGCTGAAACTATCTCTCGATGTAATTGTCCAATAGCTCCCTCCTCGTTGTAGACCGGAACGACAATAGACAACAAAATATTGCCATCCCAGATTCGTTTCTCTGGAAGCATTTTTTACCTTTCTTATCTGCTCTCAGCATACACTTTTTTGATCTTATTACAAGCGTTGGCTGTGAGTATGAGCACTTTTCAGATCAATGATATGCAAACAAAGTTCTGAATTACCGTTCCATTCGTCGAGGTTTAGGGTGAAAGCGATGTCGTAGTGCTGATCTGAAGTGATCATACTTTTGTCATACGGAAAGGAAAAGTGGATCAATTTTATTTTCTCCATCTCGTCGACGGCGCGGGCTTGGAAATGATTTTGATCCCGCCCGACGAAACGGATGTTTTCGAAACCGACTTTTTCGGTCATAAATGTTGGCCGCGGATTGCCCATGCCAAATGGCTCAAATCGTAATAACTTTTCATACAATTTCTTTGACAATTCCGGCAATTTGACCTCAGCATCGATCTTTACTTTCTTGACCAGATCAGAGTCTTTGATTTTTTCCTCGGCGACCTTAGCGATTTTGGTCTGAAACTTCTGCCAATTTACTGATTTAATTGATAAGCCGGCTGCACCGGCATGACCGCCGAATTTTTCTATCGATTCCTTCGCCTCTGATAATAATTCGAGAATATGCACACCAGAAACACTTCGTGCGCTGCCGACAAGGTTCGTCCCCTCTTCGGCGAAGAGAATGACGGGGCGGGAGTATTTTTCGACCAGCCGACTAGCCGTCGGACCGATGACGCCTTTTTGCCACTTGCCACGGAGAATAATGACCTTATTTTCCGCTAATTTATTTTCAGCAATATATTCGTCAGCTTCTTTTTCTGTCGTATCCATCGCCGCTTGGCGGGATTCGTTTTCGGAGTTGAGCCATTGCGCCAGCTCCTTGGCTTCCTTCTCATCCTCGGTAACTAATAATTCGAAAGATTTTGTCGCCTTGCCCATCCGCCCAGGTGCATTAATTCTTGGCCCGATCTGAAACCCGACATGGTAGGCGCCAATATTTTTTGGGTCAAGATTTGCTATTTTAATTAACTCAGCCAAACCTAAATTGTGTGATTTTCGCATCACGATCAGGCCAAATTGTGCGATAATCCGGTTTTCATCTGACAGCGGCACGACATCGGAAATCGTCGAAATAGCAACTAAATCGAGATTCCATTTGAGAAATTTCTCATCCAGTCCTTTTGGAAATACTTTGCCGAGCCCCTGAACCAATTTGAAAGCGACAGCGCAGCCGCAGAGGTCTTTGTTTGGATAATTGTCGCCAGGTTGTTTCGGATTGATGACGAGGAATGCCTCGGGGATTTTTTCATCCGGCAAGTGGTGGTCGGTAATAATTAAATCCAACCCAATCTTCTTGGCATATTCGGCTTCGGCGAAACTGCGGATACCTAGATCTATTGTTATGACGAGTTCACACTTTTTTTCTTTGAGAAAATCAAGGCCACTTTTCGATAAACCATAACCTTCGACCCGGCTCGGGATATAAACTTCGCATTGTATCCCAATCTGTTTGAGCGCCCGGTAGAACAAAGCCGCGCCTGGTACACCATCAGCATCGTAGTCGGCAAAAATTCCGATCTTTTCTTTGTTCTCATAGGCCAATTTAATTCGGTCGACAGCTTTGGCCAGATTCTTCATCAGAAATGGGTCATGCAAATTCTTGGCAAAATCCGGCTCGAAAAATATTCGTTTCGCTTCCTCATCAGCTTCTACTTTAATAACCCCGCGGTTATAGAGTAGCTGATCAACCAAATCATCAAATTTTCGCGGACTTACCTGCCAAATTTTATTCATCTGAATTTTACTCCGTTCTGAATGTTGTCTGATTAGTATTTTTATGCTAGAATTTTTTCACTGCTGGAAGGAGGCATCATGCCGTGCCCGCGTGACATTGCTGATTTCGTTGCTCAAGGTAAAATTCCTTGGGCCACCCTGCTGGCAGTTGGAATGCCGGCAGACAACGAAGATCGAGCTGACGCACTGGAACTGTGCCGCCATGCGGCGATCGAACATGGCTGGCTCGAGGATGCAAAACGAGCTGGAAACGCACTGGATAAGCCTTTGTCCGTTGATGAGGGCTATTCCTGTGGCCAAGCGGCAATGCTGAGTCTGGCCAAGTCCCCTAGTGGGATTCCGTCGTGGCTCCAACGGGCATGAAAACACGCCCAGGGTGATGGTAACTGGCGGGTAAATTCCGACCCATCTCCATCACCCGCCCCTTTTTTATACTATCCGCTTTTTTATATTTTCTATTTATAGTAAGCCCAGCCGTCGATCCGGAGATCGACATATTCGTGAATGTCCGGGCGGTGTTCTGCCAAAATTAATTTCAGGTCGCTGAGCTGTTTTTGGCTGCTGCGGAGCGAATTTAATTTAATATAGAAACCAGCATCGGTTTTCAAATTGACATTGAAGGTTGTCTCAGTCACTTCGAAATTAACTGGCTTGATGTTGTCTTCACTCTGAAAAGCTGAATAAATATTGGTAATAAAAGCAACAAAATTTGGCGAGACCAACCGGCTTCCCGGCTTGACGGCTAGGTTCTTGGTGTCTGATACAACTGGTAAATTTCCGGCTTCGCTTTGGGAAATTTTCCGGGTAGTATCGCCTTCCGTACTGACAAAATACATTTCATTATTTGTCTGCCAAACTATTTTGTTCTCCCGCTCCAGAACGACAATTTTGATCGCATCAGGAATGCCACGGTAAATTTCAACTTGGCTAATCTCGGGAAATTTTGACAAAATTATCTCTCTGTCCTGATTTATCTTGAAAAGAAAAATATTTTGCTGTTGCGGCAAAACATTAATAATGTCTTCCTTGCTCACCAAGGAATTGCCTTCGACAATAACTTCTGTGATTTGGAATTGAGACGAGAAGAACAAATAATAGATCACACCAAAAAGAAAAACTGCGAAAAAGGCCAACCTAATCAAAAACGGCGAGGCCTTAATTTTCTTTTTTTCGCTCCGGCCGGTCGGATTATAAATCGCCGGAGAGCGGTATTTCCGCTTCGTCGAGGGAAATGATTTCTTGTAATATTCTTTTACCATTTTCCGATATACTCTACTTCCTCTTTTAAGTCTAAACCATATTTTTCTTTGACTAATTTTTTGGCTTTTTCAGCCAAGTTATAAACATCAGTTGCTGTGGCGTTTCTGTGATTGATCAAAAAATTGGCATGATGCTTGGAAAATGCCGCCCCGCCAACCCTTAATTTTTTGGCGCCAGACTTGTCAAGTAAGTAACCGGCTGATTTCTCAGGGGTAGAGTCAATGTTTTTGAAAAAACTACCAGCCGATTTCTGACCTAAGGGTTGAAACTTTTTCTTTGTCTCTAAATTTTCCTGCATCATCCGTAAAATTTCATCTTTGCGCCGCTGAACCAGTTGTAGCGTCGCCGTCAGGATAACAGGTTTGTATTTATCATCTTTAAAATCAGTTTTTAAAGCCGATGACCGGTATGAAAAGTTCAGCCATTTTGGGCTATGTTTGATGATAACTGCCGTGTCATCTCTGGGCATCAACAGAGTGACAGACTTGACAAAATCGCCAATCGCATATTTGAAAGCACCGGCATTGCCGTAAATCGCCCCGCCAACAGTACTAGGGACGCTAAACAGAAATTCCAGTCCGCCTAAATCATGGCTGGCCGCTTGATTGATCAAACAGCCAAGATTAACCCCGGAATCAGCAATGGCGAGCGAAAAATCAGGGCTAAAAGCAATATTTGAACTCTCGTTTCGAATCACCAGTCCAGGGTAGCCAAGATCTGAAGGAATAGTGTTGTAACCACCGCCAAGAATAAAATAAGGAATACCCAGCTTAATTGCCGCTGAGACAGCTAGGGTTAAATTACCGATATCTTTTGCTGTATAGAAAAAATCAGCCACACCGCCGACTTTCATCGAAACATAATCGCGTAAAACGACATTTTGTTTCAACTCCTCACCTAAAATTTTCCTCAGTTCACTCTCGATTTCATCGTTCATTTTGACTCCTCCGACGCTCTCGGTCGGAGCTCCGACATCCGCCGACTGTCGGATCGTCGGAGCAATAATTGGTCGGCAATTTTATAAACCGGCGGAATGCCGATCGTCAGTAAAACCGTGGTTTGGTTCAATTCCTTTTTCAAATATGACACAATTTCCTCGTCAGTTTCCACAAATTTGGCAATATTTTTCGACCTATTAATTAGAGAAACTAAATCTTCCGACGAGATGTCGAGTTTTTCATCGCGGCCAGGGACGAAATAAATCGGTTTGATGATAACTTCGTCAGCTCCACCAAAAGCTTGCCCAAATTCAGCCAGAAGCGGCTTGATCCTCTTGTACTGATGCGGCCAGAAAACAATGATTTTCTTTTTGTCCGGATAGCGCTCAGCCAGAGCGGCGATTGTCATCTTGATTTCGGTCGGATGATGGCCGTAGTCATCGATCAAGTCCGCGCCATTGAACTTTCCTTTAAGTTCAAAACGACGATGTGCGCCAATAAATTTCGTCAATGTTGCCACAACATCTTCATACTTTATATGAAGATTATCAGCTAGTGCAATTACAGACAGAGCGTTTAACTCATTGTGCTTACCCGGTATCGCCAGATCAAAATTAAGATGGTTAAATTTTGGCGCCGTTAAACCGTAAAAAATAATCTCAGCTTTAGTCTGGATTTTTGATAAAACTTCGAGAACATTAGCGTCGTCGTGACACGCGATAATCACGCCATCGTCTGGAACGTGATTTATATATTTGACAAAAGCATCTTTAATCTCCGGCAAGCCGCCTGGATAAGTATCCAAATGTTCCGCTTCGATATTTGTCAAAATCAAAATTTTCGGATAAAAATCGAGAAAACTCCTATCATACTCGCAGGCCTCAAAGACGAACCAGTCAGATTTTCCGAGGCGGATAACATCATTATCAAAATCCTTAACTTCCTCTCCGATCAAAACCGTCGGGTCCAATCCAGCCGCAACCAAAACCAGACCGGCCATCGCCGTCACCGTCGTCTTGCCATGCATGCCGGAAATAGCAATCAGCTTTTTAGCTTTCGTCAGTTCGCCAATTAACTCCGACCGTTTCACAACTTTAATCCCCAGTTTCATTGCCGCTTCAACTTCGACCCAGCCGGGCGAACCCGGGCTGACGGCCGAGGTTCTGACAACTAGATCAATATCTGGCGTAATGTTCTCCGACTTGTGACCATCAGTTTTCAAATCCGAACCGGTCACTTCATTGCCTAAAAATTGCAGATATTTTTTCAGCCCGCGCATTGATACGCCCATCTCGCCGATTAAATGGTATTTCATGCTAACCTCGTTTTATTGACTTGCGTATGTTAACTTTTATATTAAATTGGTTTTTTTGCCGTCAGAGCATCTAAAAGTGGCTGAACTGCTATTACAAACTTCTCCCGATAATCCCATAAGAGCAAGCCGATTCCGGAATCGTCGGCAAGTAAATCAGTCTGTGTGGGCATTTGTTCGAGCTTTAGTAAAAATGATGGATCAAAAAATTGCCACAACTCTTGAGAATTTTTTTCCGCCAAAACAAGCCTACGAGAAATATCTGTTTCAAATTCTACTTTCGAAAGACCAGCCATCCAAGTTGCATTGATATAGGTCGAGATAGCAGCGTTTGGTTTTGTAATTATAACTTTGCCAAAACTGCTGGGTTGATTTAACTTAAAATATAGTGCTTGGATACCGGGGCTATGACGGACTGGAAACACTGTGAGTACCGACACTGTAACATATTTCTTATTAATTGCCTTTATATAGTTTTTTTGTTTCTCGTATTTTATCAGAGGGCTATTTAAATTAGTAGTTTCGTTGTTCAAAACAAAGCCATTTTCAAGAAGAGCCGCATCTGCCTCGCCAATCTCGGCTTTGATGCGAGCCATGATTATTCCAGAGATAAAATATCCGCCAATGACAACAACTATGATAAAGATATCTAATGCCCAATTAAAATTACTCGTTTCTTGAAAGCTGGGAATAACAATTCCCGCTACAAAGGCGACGGCTAGAAGTATACTAATTATTTTTATAATTTTTTTGTTGTAAGACTCTGCGTTCATTGATTTCTCTTTTCAAGAAGGAAATTAATAATTTCCTCGCCTATCACCTTAAGCGCATTTTCTGGGAAAAAATTCTTGGCTGACTTTGCCATTTCTTTCATATTACTTTTATCTTCAAATAATTTATTCATTGTCCTGACCAAAAGATCTGGATTTAGCTCTCGGTCAGTAATTATGTCACAAGCTTTCTTCCGCTTCAAGATCTCGGCATTTCTGGCTTGATGATCACCTGAAGCGTACGGATAGGGGATCAAAATCATTGGTTTTCCCGCTAAGGCAATTTCAGCTATCGTCGTCGCTCCGGCTCTCGCCACGATCAAATCGGCCTTTTGTATTGCCGCTGATTTTTTATCATCAGAATCTATCGCTGGCAAGAAGTCGGCAATAAAATATGATCTTTTCATACTTTCCAGCAGTTTGGCTCGGACTTCAATAGCTTCAGGAAACCCTTTTGCTCCGGTTTGGTGGACCAGATTATATTTAGGCAAGAGTTCAGGTAAAGCCAGGAATATGTTTCTGTTGATGTTTAACGCACCCAAACTGCCACCGGTAATAAAAATAACCGGATTGTGATTTGCAAAACCAAAATCGAACTTGATTGATTTCGGTTCTTCTACTTCACCATCAATAATTTGGCCAACAAATTCCAGTTTTTTCTTTTCAATTGATTTGTAATTTTCAGCCGGAAAACCAGTAAAAACTTTTTTGGCACCTGAGGCAGCGAATTTATTTGCCCGGCCCATAACTGCGTCTGATTCATGAACGAAATAGGGAATCCGCAGAATTCTAGCCCAAAAAATGATCGGAAGCGAGACAAAGCCACCCTTGGCAAAAATTATTTTGGGCCGGATTTTTGCCAGTAATATGAGCGCTTGAACAAGGCCATAGATAAAGAGAGCCAGTTGCCAGATATTTTCGACAATCAGATAGCGCTGAAACTTGCCGGTTTTCAGAATAAAATAGTTAGGGGAGTCGGCAAAAAATTGTTTTTCAATTGCCGATCCACTACCGACAATATATACTTTCAATTTTGGGTCAGCTTTCTTCAAAAATTGGTAAATATTATAAACCGGTACGACATGGCCGCCTGTTCCCCCACCAACTAATAGAATTTTATTCTGTGAGTTTTTTTTCATTCGTCATTCGTTTAAGGGTTACGACGCCCGTATCGTTGTTCGGTTACGTTGCACGTCAGACGTTACCGAAACGGGTCTCGTTACCGTCGGCCGTTTTACGAGCCATTAATTCTATGTTTTGAAATATTTGTCAGAACTCCGATCGCTGCGAGTAAAACAATTAGGGAGGTTCCACCATAACTAATAAATGGTAGCGGAATGCCTGTCAAAGGAAGCAAAGCTAGCATCGCCGCAATGTTGATCGACATCTGGGCAAAAATCCAGACAGTCACCCCGATCGCCACCAGCCGGGCAAAATTATCTGGCGCCGACTTGGCAATTTTGAAACCTCGCAGGGCAATGAAAACGAAAACAAGAACAATGAGGGCAGCTCTGAGCGTACCCAGCTCTTCACAAATTATAGCAAATATAGAATCTGTATGCGCCTCTGGCAAGTAGAGATATTTTTGTTTGCTTTGGCCAAACCCAAGGCCAAACAATCCGCCGGAACCAATCGCAATGAGGGCATTTTGAATGTGGTACCCCGAAGAAAGCGAATCTGAACCGGGATTTAAAAAAGTGACTAAACGTTGCATCCGGTACGGCTCAAGTTTGACCGCCAGCCAGAGCAGCACTCCGCTGATACCGATGCCACTAAAAATCTGGCCGACAGGTGCTCCGGCCGCAATAAATAAACTGGCTGATATTATGACGAAAATTGAAAGTGTCCCAAGATCCTTCTGGATCATCATCATCAGAGCGATTATCCCCACCACCGAGATAAATGGCCAAAATAGTTTGGATATTTCTTTCAAATTAATGCCCTTTTCCGAAAATAAGCCGGCCAAATAGAAAATAAAAGTCAGTTTTGCCAGCTCTGCCGGCTGAAAATTGAATCCGCCGATGATGACCCAGCGGCCAGCCGATGTTATGCCAAGGGGGCTTAAAATGATCGGCAGGAGCAACAGACCAAAAGTGATAAAAAACATTTCTTTTGTGTGCTTTTGCCAAAAACGGTAATCTATGGCCTGAACAACAATCCAGGCGAACAGCCCGATTGTTACTGTCACCAATTGTTTTTTAAGAAAATATTTGTCCGTCGCACCGTTTGTCAGCTCGAGTGAATAATACTTCGACACCGAATAAATCATAATTAAACCAAAAACGATCAGGCCAAAAATTGCCAGAGCTAGCCAGTAATCTATGTGTTGTCGGCGGTAATTACTCATAATTAAAATTCGAAATTCGAATATCGAAGCACGAAACAATATCTAATTTTCAAAATACAAATGTTCAAAAAGTTTTGAATTTGGAATTTTTTAAATTTTTAATTTGTTTCGGATTTCGGATTTCGACATTCGGATTTAATTTAAGAACTGCCTCCCTAAATTTATCCCCGCGTACCTTATAATTTTTAAACATATCAAAACTGGCACAGGCCGGCGAGAAAAGGACGACGTCACCTCGGTCTGCCTCGACTGAGGCTTTGCCGACAATTTTCTCAATTGAATCACCGCCAGAAACGAGCCGGCCATCATAATCGGCTGATTTTAACACCTTTCTAATCTTTGGCCCTTCGACGCCAATCAAAACAATAGATTCAACATTAGTTCCGGCGATCATCTCAGCCAACTCTGTAAAATCAGCTCCCTTCGAACTGCCGCCCAGTATCAAAACTTTAGCATTATCAAATGAATTAATTGCCGCCATCGTCGGGTCCGGACTGGTCGCAAAGGAATCATTGATATATTTAACTTTATTTATTTCTCTGACTAATTCGAGCCGGTGTGGCAGACCGACGAATCGCTTAACTGCTTCACGAATTATCTCAACCGGCACTTTCATAATATCGGCAACAATTGCTGCTGCCGCCACGTTTTCTAAATTATGGCGGCCGACAATAAGAAGGTCACTAATTTTGCAGATCTCGATATTGCGATTTTGCGGATCAAGAATCACTCTGCTTTCGCCATTATCATCAATAATAGCGCAATCAACCAATGAATTCTCGCTTGAAAAATATTTGATCTGGCTGCGTAGTGATTTTATCGTTGCCGGGCTAAAAGTAGACTTGTGATTTAGAACGGCAAAATCTTCACTTCCCTGCCACAACACAATATTTTTCTTGGCCGCCCGGTATTCCGGCTCATCCTT
>JAUSKR010000006.1 GCA_030649445.1 bacterium | reverse complement strand
AACCTAATGTCTAATTGGTCGAATCAATCTAATTTCAGGGATTTTCTTTCTATTCGATTTATTAGATTAATTCGAGATTCGGTTTCTAATTTACAGGTCTGCGATTGCTTTACTGGTCAATTTAGCTTTTTGATCTTCGGTCAACTCATCACCAACAATTTTCGATAATGCGATGACGACGACATCGGAAATTTCACTTTTGGCGTCTTTGAGCGCCTTGTCTTTGGCAGATGCGGCCTCAGACTTGGCGTTGGCCATTATCCGGTCGGCCTGCTCACTGGCTTTTGTGACGATGCCGGCGGCTTCCAGAGTCGCTTCATGCTTGGCATTTTTCAGAATTTCATTGGCATCTTTGTAAGCTTTTTCGGCGATTTTCTCCGCTTCAATTTCAGCATTGCTCCGGTCTTTGCCGGCTTTATCAGCATCCTTCAAGCCCGTGTCAATTTTTTTCTGCCTCTCGTCGAGAAGTCCACTGATCGGCTTGTATAAGAATTTCGATAGCAGGAAAAAGAGAATGCCGAAGTTGACAATCTGAGCGATGATAAGTTTTAAATCGATGCCTAAGACTTCCATGTCAATTTCCTTCGGAAATAAATTTCTAAATCCTAATTTCTAATTTCTAATCAAATCCCAAAACCCAAATTAACCAAATCACAATCAAGCTTCTAGGCGGTAAGCGTAAGCAATCATGGCTTACTGGCTTACCAGCTTATAAGCTTACTTGCTGACTTGCTGACTACACCAGTTTGACGATCAGGGCGACGACGAGGACATAAATCGCGATCGCTTCCGCAAAGGCGATGGCCAAAATCATCGGGCCTTGTACCTTGCTGGCGGCTTCCGGATTGCGGCCAATGGCCTCAAGACCAGCGGCGCCGATACGGCCGATAGCTAGGGCTGGGGCGATGGTACCGATAGCGATAGCGACAGCGGCACCGATGACGGACATTACTTCTTTTTCCATGCGAACTCCTTCTTAATAAATTTTCAATTATCAATGATCAATTTCCAATTAATTATCAATTATTAAATTTTCAATTGAAAACTGAAAATTAAATGATAACTGGAAACTGGTAACTGATAATTTTAATGTGCGGTGGCGTGCTCACTATGGCTGGTAATTGCTAGCTTAATAAAGACTGATGCCAACATGGTGAAAACGAGTGCCTGGATGAAGCCGACGAAGATCTCGAGCATATAAAACGGCACTGGCCCGACGTAGGGAAGAAGCATGGTGATGACGGCAAGCAGGACTTCGCCGGCGAAGATGTTGCCGAAGAGCCGGAAGGAAAAGGAGATAATGCGGGAGAATTCCGACATCAGCTCGAGCATACCGACAAACAATAGAATTGGGTTTTTGAAGTTGAAAAATTTGCCGGAATACTGGCCGAAGCCAATCGCCATAATACCATAAACTTGGACCAGAACAATAGTCAAAATAGCCAGAGCCAGTGTTGTATTCAGGTCGGCGTTGCCACTGCGGAAAAGGGGGACGAATTTGCCGGCTTCGTGGAGCGTGATTGATCCGACACCGGGGAAGATACCGAGCCAATTATTGGTGACGATAAAAAGGAAAACTGTCGCCAGATAGGGAAAATATTTTTTGGTTTGTTCTTTGTCGGTGAAGATACTGTCGATCATGCCGAAAAGCCCTTCGACAATCAATTCGAAAACGTTCTGAATGCCTTTAGGAACACTTTTTAAGTTGCGAGTCGCCAGATAGCCCAGGACAACTAAAATTGCCGTGGCGATCCAGCTGGTCGTCATCGAATTAGTGATCGGAATAGGCCCCAAGTGGGCAATTTTTTCAGCGGCAAGCGAAATTTCCATAGTTTCCTAAATAATACGAAAGACTAAATTAAACGAAATAAGCGAAATAAAAAATAATTATCTTTTAGTTTTTTTAGCTTCCGCCGACTGGCGGATTTCGCTTTTCGTATTTTGAAGTTTGTCGAATTTATCTACGGCGTCCCCGACAATTTGTTTGATAGTGAAATAAACAATGACTGTAGCGATGACCAAGCCGGCGTAAAAAAGATCGTGCCCGGTATTAAATTGACGATCCAAATAGCGGCCAAGCAGGGTAAGGGCGACGAGCGGAAGAGCGGTGGCGAAACCGATGGTGCCGATCAAACTAAACGAAAAAAGCAGACTTTTTTTCACGTAATTTTTCCAGATTTAATGTCTGTCAGCGTCTAGCTTAGCATTGCCGTCGTTGGTGCGTCAAGTGATGGGGGTCTTGACCAGAGAAAAGTTTTGTGATATGAGATTGCCCCCTCTCCTTTGAAAGGAGAGGTTGGGTGAGGTAAAAGTTTTTGCTTGATATTGCGTCCATGAGCTGTTATATAGTATGTAACCTTCACGGCTTCGGTCTGTGAAGTACATGCGAAAGTGAGAATTCGGTTGGAACAAGCGAAAGCACCGTCGCTAACCTATCAAGGCAGTGGCGTTGACTACGAGCAGATGGATCCGGCCAAACGTGCAGCGCAGATTTGCGCACTCACAACAGCCGACAACTTGGCACACCATGGCATGCGTGAGGTGCCTTGGAGCCGCGGTGAGAGCGTCTACCTCACCGAGGAAGACGACCGCTACAACGGCCACGTCGAGGAAGGTCTTGGCACCAAGAACCGCGTCGCCGAGGCGATGCGCCGTTTGACCGGCCAGCTCAGCTTCAACCTGATCGCTCAGGATTTGCTGGCGATGATCGTCAATGACATGATCACCTTGGGTGTCATGCCCGTCACAGTGGCCATGCACTTGGCGGCAGGTTCGTCCGACTGGTTTGCCGACGAGCCCCGTGTCGCCAACCTGATGGAAGGCTTCGCTGAGGCGTGCGACATCGCACGGTGTACCTGGGGTTGCGGCGAGATGCCGACACTGAAGGTCCTCGTACACCCCGACTTTCCGGTCTTGGCCGGTTCTGCTGCCGGCATCATCAAACCGAAAAGCCGGTTGATCGATCCGCGGAATCTGCGGGATGGTGACGTCATCACGTTCTTGCCCTCGACTGGCATCCACGCCAACGGTCTGACCCTTGCGCAGCAGATTGCTGAATCGTTGCCTGACGGGTACCTGACCGACATCGGCAACGGCCAGACATATGGCGACGCGTTGCTGGTGCCGACGCCGATCTATGTGCCGGTATTGGACGATCTGCTCGGTGCCGGTATCGTTCCCCACTACACAGTCAACGTCACTGGTCATGCCTGGCGGAAACTGGAGAGGGCGACTGAGCCCTTCGTCTACGTCATTCATGCAGTCCCAGAAGTCCCTCCGGTACTCCAGTTCATCCAGCATCATGGCAACCTCACCAACGAGGAAGCCTACGGCAACTTGAACATGGGTGCTGGCTTCGCGCTCTTCCTAGCGCAGAATGACGTACGAGCTGCGTCCGATGTCGTTCGTCGGCACGGCATGGAGCTCTTCAACGCCGGCTACGTCACGAAGCGCGGTGACCTCAAAGCCGTGGAGATCCTTCCGCTCGATCTCACCTTCGACGCGGAATCGCTCAAGGTCCGATGACGGCCAACATCCGTGAACACAACATCCGGCTCCTCCCTGAAGAAAGGAGAACTACAGTAAGGTAGGAGCTAGGACCAGAGCAATCAATATTTTGATTTTTCTGGTCTTATTGACCAAACTAAAATATGGTGGTAGAATTTTCTGAATAAATTGTAATAGTTAGCAAGCTAAAGCTTGAGCTACGGCCCAAAGGGAAACAATGTCAGATTTGAAGAATTTGCATCACTGGGAAGTCTTAGCAGTTTCATGTATCGACGGTCGTTTCATCAAAAAAACGATTGAATGGTTGGCTTTACAGACCGGCGGAGTTTTTGACTACCGGACCGAAGTCGGCGCGACCAAGGCGATCATCGATTGTGAAGCTGATTTGGACAGCTGTTGCAATGTCATCGCGACATCATTGAAATTACACTCAATTAAACAATTATATCTGATCGATCATATAGATTGTGGCGCCTACGGCGGCAGTAAGGACTTCGCCAATAAAGATGAAGAGAAAAAATTCCATACTGAAAGATTGGATAAGGCGGCAGAAATTCTGACTGAAAGATACCCCAATATTATTATCAAAAAAGTCTTTGCTGACTGGGATGAAATAAAATTTGTTTGAATTAAGAGGACGCCATATGGTGTCCTTTTTTGTTTTCTTGTCTGTGCTAGACCTGTCGGTTGACATGGTCAAACAAAGGCGCAGAAGACAGAAGAAGGGTGAGTCAGAGACAATGGGTGAAATCGGAACGCGATCTGTACTGATCGCCGGCTGTCCCGACCCGCGCTTGCGCCGGTCGTACGAGCAACTGGCGAACGAGCTCAACGGAGTACTGAAGCTGACGCCTGGCGTTCGCTTCAGACTCGACACCTTCGTGCCCGATCCGTCAAACCGGCAGGAGAAGCTGACGCGCCAGGCGCCGCTGGTTCTGGTCTTCCACACTGAGTGTGGGGCCTATCCGGATGGCGATTTGGGCGACAGGCAGGGCCGCGACTATGCGTTGTGGCTTGGTCTGCAGACACGCAGTCACGGCATATCGACCGCCGTGCTGCAGTTGCGGCGGGATCAGTCCCCAGTCTTTCACTGGCTTGGGCTGAACAGCACGGACTGTTGGCTGGAGTCGCTGATCCGTGAGGTGATCCGGGACGACCAGCTCGACTGGTCGTACGATGACGAGGCGGTCGTGCACGAGGTGGTGGTCGGCGACAACTTCGTCGTCGGCAACCACCGTCGCCAGAGCAGAGCGCTCTTGCTGAGCGCCGCGGACATCGACAACAACTTGCCGACCGTCGGCAAGATCCTTGGCCGGTACGCGCCGGCTGGGCAGAAGGTGCCGATGTCGTTCGCAAGGGATGTCCCCTTGCCCCACCGCGACAAGATCCGTGCGCTGTTCCTCCGGCACGAGATGCCGGTCTTCCAGCACGGTGATCCCGTGGCGGCCTGACCGCCGCCAACACATGCGGGAAAAACCTCGCAGACAATGAGCCGAAGGGCGCCCCACTGGGGCGCCCTAAAGCGTTTTGAAGATCACTAAAATACTTTTTATAAAATTTTGATACAATAGATTTGAACTATTTGATAATTCTCGTGGGGAGGTATTTTGAACAAAGTTGCCAAGATATTTTCGGCTGCTACGGTTGGACTCGATTCCTATTTAGTGGAAGTGGAAGTGGACATCGGCGCCGGTCTGCCGTCTTTTACTATTGTCGGTCTGCCGGACAAGGCGATCGAGGAGAGCAAAGAGCGGGTCCGGGCGGCGATCCGAAATTCTGGTGTCTTCTTTCCAAATCATCGTTTGACGATCAATCTGGCGCCGGCTGATGTCAAAAAGGAGGGGCCGAGCTTCGATCTGCCGATTGCTGTCGGCATCCTCCTGTCCGGAGAACAATTTGACCGTGTCAAGGATTTTGAAACGGCAATATTTATCGGTGAACTCTCGCTTGACGGCAAATTGCGGCCGGTCAGCGGCGTCTTGCCGATCGCGATGTATGCCGCCGAGAGGGGGTTCGAACAAATTTTCGTGCCGGTCGCGAATGCCGAGGAAGCGGCGCTGGTCAAGGGAATAAAAGTTATCGCAGTCGAGTCGCTGATGCGGTTGATTGAACATTTACGCGGTGAGGAAGTTATCCCAGTTTATAAAGTTCGTAAAGTTCATAAAGTAGAAAGTGAAGTGGAGTCGCAATTTGATTTTAGCTATATCGCCGGGCAGGAACAGGCGAAGCGAGCGATGGAGATTGCCGCCGCCGGCCATCACAATATTTTTCTGTCCGGGCCGCCCGGCTCGGGCAAGACCTTGCTCGCCCGGAGCTTGCCGACGATTTTACCAGAAATGGATGAGGATGAGATGCTCGAAGTGATGAAGATTTATTCGGTTTCCGGATTGCTAAGTGGTGCTGCCAATCTGCAAAAAATCCGGCCATTCCGCTCACCACACCACACAACATCGAGCGTCGCCATCGTTGGCGGCGGCACTTGGCCGAAGCCGGGAGAGATCTCCCTGTCCCATCGAGGTGTCCTCTTTCTGGACGAATTCCCGGAGTTCCCGCGGAGCGTCTTGGAAGCTTTACGTCAGCCGCTTGAGGACGGCATCGTCACTGTTTCCCGGGCGACCGGTTCGCTGACTTTTCCGGCTGAATTTTTGCTGGTGGCGGCCCAAAACCCTTGCCCCTGTGGCTACCTTTCCGATCCGGAAAAGCATTGCATTTGCACCCCGACACAAGTTATCCGATACCAGAAAAAGGTCTCCGGTCCGATCCTAGATCGGATCGACATTCATATCGAAGTGCCGAGAATTAAATACGACAAATTAGCCAGTGAGAAAGTCGCGGAGGAATCAGCCAAAGTTAAAGAGCGGGTTGAATCCGCCCGTCAAAAGCAGAAAGAGCGATTCAAGGGGACTAAAATAAAATCAAACGCCAAAATGGGCGTCAAGGAAGTCAAAAAATATTGCCGACTTGACGATGATGCGGAAAAATTGATCGGGGCCGCCGTTGATTCGATGAAATTGTCAGCGAGAGTATATCACCGCTTACTCAAATTAGCTCGAACAATTGCTGATCTGGAAAATTCAGAGAACATTAAACCGAATCACATCGCCGAAGCATTGCAATATCGGCCGAAGGAAAAAGTCTACTAAATCGAAAAATGTCCAATTTTGTAAATCCAATTTCCGAGATTCGTGAGGAGTGTCGTGCGGGTGTTAACGAAATAGATGGCGACAAAAAGTAAAACTAAAGATCCGAGGACGATGATCAACTTCCGGACATCCCGGCGGACGAAGGCGTATTTCTCGTTGAGTAGGGCAATTTCATCCGGTTTCTCCGGCGTGATTGCTTTTGAGAGTTCTGACGATTTGATTTCGACCAGCGTGTCCGCCATTTCTTGAGTTGAAGTTGAAACGGGCTGAGCCGTCTCTTGTCGCGCGGCGTGGGGTTGGTGAGCTGATTGGCGTTTTTTGAATTTGTTGTGTTTTTTGCCCATAATTTTCCTTTTAAAAAGTTGTCATCCTCGGGCTTGACCCGGGGATCCAATCATTATTGTTATGTTAATTCTAAATTACTTGAAACTAGCGGAGATATCAATAGATATCAGCTTAATCATCGTGGGAGTCGGTCACCGAGACACTATTCTACTCCATAAAAAAACGACCATCTTACGATGATCATTTTTTTATGGAGCGGGTAACGGGAGTCGAACCCGTGTCTCATCCATGGCAAGGACGTATATTACCGCTATACTATACCCGCATACCAGCTATTAAATTAACAAATTTCAAACGAAACTTCAATTAATTTGGAGGTGTCGCCGGGAATCGAACCCGGCTACGCGGTTTTGCAGACCGCTGCCTAACCTCTCGGCCACGACACCAGACCAACTTGTAAAACAACAGTGGCTTGCCACGATTTTACGTGGTGCCGATGGTCAGAATCGGACTGACGACACAAGGATTTTCAGTCCTCTGCTCTACCACTGAGCTACATCGGCAAAATTATTAACTAAAAACACCAAAATTCTAACACAAAACTTTGTGCTAGTAAATAATAGGAGTAGTTCTTCGCAAACAGCTAATTTTCATTTTAGTCTCGAAGTGCCGGCAGTTAGCAAATTATATTGCTATATATCGTGCGGGATTGAAAACTTTGCCCAATATGGGCGCAAAAATCAGCGTGTTTGCAAAAATGCAAAATTTGAGATGGCCAGATGTCTATCGATCTTGAAGTGACTTACCTTTGGACGAAAATACGCCAAATTAAATGGTGAGTGTTAGAGATCGTGCAATGATTGCAGGGGCAACCAGCCAAATATCGAGAACTGAATCATGAGGTCAATTACAGGATGTTAGTATCTTATCATATAATTTCTTGTTTGTCAAGGGGGGAAGGTGGGGGCGGCGCGGCGAACCGCGCCGCCACCCAGAGGGGACTACCGAGTGTCCAGGAGGGGAACACTGGGGAGATGTCGCTAGAGAGGCGCACCACGGGCGGTGAGCCGTCGAGCCGCGAATCGCGGGTTCGTACTCATTGCCTCTTGACCACCTTTCGAGGATCTTCGCCGTTGGTCACGTGGAGATGTTGCGCCTTGTGGAGACCAAGCCGGCCTCCGTCGGACCGCGAGCAGTCGCGGACTTACGCATCGAGGTACTCCTACCAGCCACTTTTCTCGGCTCGGTGCCGAAGTTAGTGCTGGATTACTAATAAATTAACATTTCTATAATTTATTTTCAATAGTTTTGTGCTTTGTAGACTATATTCAAGGTCAAAATCGTAGTAATATAGTGGATAGAATACAGGATTTAGAATTTAAGTTAGAAATGAACCCCCGATCGGATCGGAGACGACAATAATATAGATTGGAGGCAAATTATGAAAATTAAATGGCTCGGACACTCGACATTTAAAATTGGAAGCGACAAGACTATTGTTATCGATCCGCACGATCCGGCTGTTGGCACCCTGCCGGCCAGCCTGATTGCGGATATCGTGACCGTGTCGCACGCGCATCACGATCACAATTATATCGAAGGGGTTGGGGGAAGTCCGAAAGTTATCGACAAACCTAGCGAGTATGATTTTGGCGGGATTAAAATCACCGGCGTGCCGACTTTTCACGACGATGTTCAAGGCCAGGAGAGAGGCAATAATATTGTTTTTATCTATGAAATTGAGGGATTAAGATTGGGGCATTTGGGGGATCTAGGGCATTTATTCACACAAGAACAATTAAATTTGATCGGGCCAATCGACATTCTGATGATTCCGGTCGGCGGCTTTTATACCATCGATGCGGATCAGGCAGTCGAAATTGTCAATCAATTAAAACCGAAAGTCGTTTTGCCGATGCACTACAAATCCAAAAATCTGCCAGCATCAGTACCGATTGCGCCAGTTGATGAATTTATCAAAAAACTTGGCTGGGGAGTCGGTGAAGTTAGTGAGCTGGAGATAAATCAGAATAATATTTCAGAGAGAGCCGGAAGTGTTATTATCTTTGAATAAATCTCCAATAAACCCCTCCTAGCCTCCCCTTCAAAATGGGAGGGAACGATTGAAATTTTATTTGGTTTGTTGTATTCTTACAAGAAGCAGAGGAATCTGCTTTAAGTTTTTTAGGGCAGTTATCAAATTATGTCGACAACACTCAAAATTATTCAGATTGTCTTGGCGGTCGTCCTGACTGCGCTTATCCTGCTCCAACAGCGCGGATCGGGCTTGGGTACGGCTTTTGGTGGCGAAGGCAACGTCTACCGGTCGCGTCGCGGCATTGAAAAATTTTTATTCACGGCAACGATCGTGATCGCAATTTTGTTTTGTTTGTCGGCTGTGGCGACCGTGTTCTTTGCGACATAATAGCAAATACGAATATTTTACGAAACTACATATTCCATACCCCTTCTAGCTTCCCCTAGTTTAGGGGAAGAACCATTATGAAATTTAGATTTAAGCTCCGATCAGAAAATTTGAAAGAGAGAAGCGAGGTTTGGCAAAAACCTTTTTTGTTTGCCTCAACTACTTATGGTGCAGCCAAAATCTTTTTTGGCAATCTCAAAAAAAGTTATCTCTTGATGACCAAAAGGGAAAGAATCGGAGCAATAGTCCTCCTCGTGGCCGGAGTTTCCCTTCTTGGCTATAAATCATACAAAAATTATATTGAGGAAACGGTTTTGCGGCCGACAGTTGGCGGAGAATACTCCGAAGTGATGGTCGGAAATGTTAAATTTTTGAATCCAGTCGTGGCTCAGTCTGATGCCGAGAAAAGCGTTAGTAAGTTGATGTTTCAGGGTCTGGTCAAAATTACCGACCCGAACACGATTGTTCCTGATGCTGCTGAGAGTTACACTGTCTCAACCGATGGTAAAAAATACACCTTCAGCTTGCGGCATGGCATTGCGTTCAGTGACGGTCAGCCGTTGACGGCCAAGGATGTCGCCTATACAATAGCGATGATTCAAGCGCCGGAATTGAAAAGTCCGCTTCAGAAGACCTGGTTAGGTATAGAAGTCGACTTGATCGATGACTTCACCATTGAATTTAATCTTGCCAAAGCATATGGCCCATTTATCTACAACTGTGACTTCAGTATCATCCCATCTTATCTCGCACCCGATGATTTCTCGCAAAAACTGACTAGTTCTGGTCCGTTTCAATTTTTAAAATCGGTCTCGAGCGGAGGCAAAATTACCGAAGTTGATCTGGCCAGAAATGATAACTATTCTAGCGGTAAACCTTTTTTAGATACAGTCAAGTTGGTCTTTCAATCAGACGAAACTGACGCTATCAAGCAATTCAAGACAGACAATAATAACAATGCAATTTTTGGTGCCGACACAGGTGCTGGTGCCAATCTGAATTATGATTCCTCTCGCGAGCTTGGCTTAATTTTCAATCTGCGCAAAACCGCGTTCAAGGACGCGGCGGTCAGACAGAAAATTTTGACCGGTGGCAAATTCGATGTGCCGTTGACCCTGACAATTGCGGCTCAGGACGCGCCGCCACAGCGGGCCAAAGGGGAAGAATTAAAGAAAAAATTTGAGACAGAGAACTTAAAAATCAAGATTAATTATTATGATAGTGTCAGTTTCCAAGACCATTTAGTCCAGAAAGATTATGATCTTGTTCTCTACGGTTTTGACTTTGGCTACGACCGCGACCCCTACCTCTTTTGGCATTCGAGCCAAATGAGCGACCTGAATTTAGCCGGTTGGTCGGATAAGAAAGCCGACATCTTGATGGAAGACGCTCGGATGTTGCCGGACGCCGCCGGTCGTAACGCCAAATACGACCAGGTTTTTGATACAATAAAGAAAAATTATATCGCTGAGTTTTATGATCCGATCCAATTCGCATTTTCGGTCAAGCCGGCGGTCAAGGGCATCTTGCCGATCACTGGCACGCAAGTTTATTCCCGTTTCGATACGATTGGGAAGTGGTATATAGAGGAGAAGAGGGTCAGAAAGCAGTAAGCAGTAAGCCCATAAGCCCATAAGCTAGTAAGCTAATAAGGAAATAAATTCTCTCGCTTACGCACTTATAAGCTTATTCGCTTATCAGCTGATAAGGGCGAATGGTGGAATTGGTAGACACGTAGCGTTCAGAGCGCTATGGGAGCAATCCCGTGGAGGTTCAAGTCCTCTTTCGCCCACCAAAAAAAAATACTGTCGCATGACAGTATTTTTAGTTGGTGAATGGGATAGTGAGAGGACTTGAAAGGCGGAGGGCGGGTAGCCCGAGCCGGGGTCGAGCGCGCAATCAGCAGATTTCGACGCGTGACCAAGTCCTCTTTCGCCCACCACGCTCAGCGTGGTTACAGGGACGCCAAGCGTCCCACCAAAAAAATCAGGAATATTCCTGATTTTTTCTTGTTAATAATGATTCAGATTAATTTACTCCATAAAACGAGAGCGAGCGCGGTGTCCGATGGACTCCGCGCTCGTGATCTCCCTCCGTTCCAGTTGTCTGCGCCTTACGGCGCGCCGATGATCGGCATATCCTCGGGCTCGTTCGGGCCGAGGTAGGTGACCTTGCCGTAGCGATCCACGGCGAAGACCTGGTAACCCGACGCAGCCAGCGGGTACGGAATTCAGAGTCTGGACGCATTATACAATAATGATCTAAAAAAGTCAATAGTGATCGTGCGTCTTGTTTATTGGGCGCATAAGGTATAAATTATGCTGTTTTGGTGCTATTATTAGTGGATAAGGTGAACACTATGCTTAAGACTGAAATACAAAATAAATTTCGATTCATCCCAGAGAGCGAGAGGGTTAATTTTATCGAACAAATTAAACAAATTAAGTGGAAATCTTGGGTCAACCGGCCTCAAACTGTTTTTATGGTGACAAGCCATTGGCGCGGGGTAAACGGGGAATTTTTTAGCCGGAACGGATTTCCTGGTATCGGAGCGGACGATCACTTTTATTCTCACCCCGATCTTTATTACGATGAAAAGTTTGCCGAACATGGCAAATCCTATTTTGCCGATTTTTTTCAAACTCACAAAATGGCGGATGTAACCAGACTTCTAGATCGGATGCAAGAAGATAATTTGAAAAAACTGCGTGAATTGACGCAAGACCATCATAATCCTATCTCTGAAAGATTGCTTGCCTTTTCAGATTTGTCATGCAATTACACTGTTTTTCTCTGGATAAATATTCCACTTGAAGCGCATTTTACTGAACGAGTCGAGCATGAAGTACCTAAATATTTTAGTGGTGATATCGATAAATTTGTTGGCGATATAAGCGTGCCAAAGAAGAAAAACGCCTACACCTTGATGCAGGACGAGCTTGAAAATGGTACTGATCTCACGGAGATTCAGCAGAAATTTGGCTGGATGAAATCAAGAGACGGCTTTACTGATTTCTATACCATCGATGAGCTTGAGGAAATTAGGAAGAATCATACGAAACCACATAAGATTGAAGTCAAAATCCCCGTCGAGCTGCAGGATCTAGCGACAGAATTGCAGGAGTTAACATTTTTCCGGACCGACCGGACCGATAAACTCTATGAATTTTTTGGTCTTGCCAGACCGTTTCTGGAAGAAGTGGCGGGTCATGTCGGCGTTACTTTCAAGGAATTGGCGTCGTATGACGCAAACTCAATTATGTTTGGACAGCCACGGAGATATGAGCGGAATTTTTGCTATGCCTCTCTAGGTGATGATTACATTATCTCCAACGAAGTTTTAATTCCTGATCTTGTTCAGGTTTCTTCTGATAAAATTAAGGGTAAGATCGCTTATAGCGGAAAAGCTAGGGGTATTGCCAAGGTCGTAACTCATTCTACAGAGCTGGATAAAGTTAAAAAAGGCGATATTTTGGTGGCGCAGATGACGTTTCCGTCATTTATCTCGGCAATGCAAAAAGCGGCGGCTTTTGTCACGGACGAGGGTGGGATCACCTGTCACGCCGCGATCATCGCCAGAGAGATGAAAAAACCTTGCGTAGTAGGCACCAAAAACGCGACCAAAATTTTGAAGGACGGTGATATGGTCGAAGTCGATGCGGATAAGGGGATTGTCAAGATTATCAAATGAACATCGAAGAGATTAAAAAATTGAATTGGAAATTCGAGGGGACGAGACGGATGACCTATCAGAAGGTCAGGCTGTATTATTTTGGTTTGACTGGTGAGTTCAAGCGAATATTTAAGATCGCCGGTGAACTTCCGATCTTGTATCGAAATGTGAACGGGGATTTCTCGCAGTGGCACGATAGCGCCGATCTCGAGGAGATAAAGAGTGCGATCAAAAAACTATTGCTTAGCAATCACTCAAATCATTGGTTGTCCGCATTGAGTAATGCCGTCGAGCGAAGCTTTGAACGGTATCTAGGACAGATCAGGAAATTGCCGAAAAATTATGCTAAATACTCGAATCGAGTCTTGGTTGAATTTTTACAAAAATTTTATGATTTAGATCGGATCGTCGAAGGATCGTATTGGATTATCTACAATCATTTTGAAGAGACGCTGACAAAGACAGTTATCGAAATTTTTACAGACAATTACTGTCTTTCGAAGCCGGAGGTTGAAGCCAATCTTCGATCCTTGTCTCGTCCTCACAAAATGATTGCTCTCGACCGCGAACACTTTTCCATGTTGAAAATCGCGTTCTTGCCTGAGGGCAAGCGTCAGAAGGCACTGGGAAAACACCATGCTAAGTTTGCTTATATGCCGATGTACGATATTAACTACGCATCTCACTCGCTCGAATATTTTCGAGATGAATTGGCTCAAATTATCGTGTCCAAAACTCGAGCTGAAATCAAACAGGAGATAGCGGAGCTTGAAAAAAAATATCACTCCCGTGAGACGAAACAGATCATCTGGAAATATCGCAAAGACAAAAAATTTTACAATCTACTAGATATCTATTCTCGTTTCCCCTTCCTAAAGGAACAGAAACCATATACCAGAGACACGGCCAACTATTTGATCCAGCCTTTATTTAAAGAGATATCTCGTCGAACGAACCTGACTCTCGATGAAGTTTTGTTTCTGACGGCGGAGGAGATCGCCGAGCTTTTGGAGGGTAACTCCGTTCTAATCCTGGCAGAGATTAGGCAGAGAGTCACTAATTCAGTCTTTTACTGCGCCGATAACAAGATAAATATTATTTCAGACCCAGAGGTTGTTGGTGCTATCAGTACTATACTGGAGAGAAAAGAAGTGGTTGAGATAAAAGGATTTGGAGTCAATCCGGGCAAAGTGACCGCGCCTGTTTCGGTTGTTCTGAGTAATCGAGATTTCGGATTATTTAAGGACGGCAACATTTTAGTCGCGAGTGCAACTCGGCCCGACTATCTGCCGCTGATGAAAAAAGCGGCGGCAATTGTGACAAATGAGGGTGGGATGCTGTCACACGCTGCTATTGTCAGCCGAGAATTTGGTATTCCATGTGTCGTTGGTACAAAAACAGCAACGCAGGTGTTCAAAAACGGCGACATGGTTGAAGTCGATTCAGATAAAGGAACTGTGAGGAAAATATGACAGAAATGAAATGGGAACGCCTGTGGGCACGGAAATATTCGCCGTTTGTGGCATCGGCTTTTATGATGTTCTTTGTCAAAGACCGGCAGTTTGGCTATTGCGGCAATAAACTATTCGTGCCGGAAGGCAATTTGATGGCTTACTATTGCGAGAAGTCAGAGATTGATGCTTTAGTTAAAAACTACGAAAATTTTCTTCGAAAACAGGATATGGCAGAGTACTCGGTCGCATATGAGAAAGAGATAGAAAAGCTACTTTTGTTTGCTGAGAATATTAAAAATATCAACCCCGATGATTTAGACAGAGATGGTCTTCGCACCCTGCTCAATAGATTAAAAGACGAAATTATTTACTCAGCCACTTACCAGTTTTATGCATTTGCGGTCTTGCTGGGTCCAGCTACTGAGCTAGAGGATAAGCTGTCAATCACGCCTGAAGGCGAAAAGTTGATGCAAATTATTACGACTCCATATAAACACACGCAGATTACTCGGGCTCACCTCGAACTATTAAAAATCGCGGCGGAAAAAGACAGAAGCAAATTGAATTATTATGCCACAAAATACGCTTGGATTCCAGTCTATGAGCCGCTTGATAAGCCGTGGACAGAGGGTGATTTTCTGGAGCAATACGAGCAAATTAAAAACCCAGAAGACGAACTATCGCGAGCCGAAAAAAGCCAAAGTGAAAATTTAGCAGCATATCGAAAGTATTTGGACACAATAGAAGACAATGATTTCAAAAAACTGGTCGAGATTGTCCATTACTTTTCCTATCTCAAGGAAATGCGAGACGATTATCGCCGTAGAGCCTACTGGATACTACAGCCATTTTTGACAAAACTGGCTTCAGTTATTGGACTGAGCTTCGACGAGATTAATTTTTTGTCTCTTGACGAGGTGCTGGCATCGATATCAGCGAGTAAATCTGTCATCGGCAAAGAAGAGCTCGCGGCTCGTCAAGAATCGTTTGCTTACATTTTAAATGATGGCAAATTGGAAATTTTTTCAGGCCAGTCAGCAGTCGAGATGGGCAATAAAATGTTGCCGGAATCAAGCTCGGATCTCCGGGGCATGATCGCCAGCCGAGGTGTCGCAACCGGAAAAGTTTCGATCATTTACCATCAGGGTGAATTTGCTAAATTTAAGGAAGGCGATATATTAGTTACAACAATGACTCATCCGGAATTTCTGCCGATTATGAAAAAATCCAGTGCTATTGTCACCGACGAAGGCGGCATCACCTGCCACGCCGCTATCGTTGCCCGCGAGCTTGGCATTCCCTGCATCATCGGCACCAAAACCGCCACACAAGTCTTAAAAGATGGTGATATAATCGAAGTGGATGCGGACAAGGGCACTGTCATTAAAATAAAATGAATAAGTTCTATTAATTTTATTAAGAGTCAGGAAGGAGAATCTATGACAGAGACAGGGTCAGAAGATTTTGGAAGAGACGTTGAGCGTAGCGATGAACACGAAGTGGAGACGGCAGAAGCGGAGGCTACAAATTATATCCGCGAAAGAGCCGCTGAGTTAGCACCGGAGATGATCGATATTCAGACAGATATTCATAAAAATCCGGAACTTGGTGGGGAAGAGGTCCGAACCGCCGGCAAAGTTGTGGAATATTTACGAAGTCTGGGGATTGAGGTTATCGGACAAAATATCGGCCTAAGTACTGGTGAGGGTGAAGATCATTTTCGTGGCACAGGTGTCGTCGGACTGATTCGAGGGAATGGCAACGGCAAAACTGTCGCTTTAAGAGCAGACATGGACGCGTTACCCGTCCAGGAAGTTGGCACGAATGAACCTCGTTCGGCCGTTGACGGTAAAATGCATGGTTGCGGTCATGATGTTCACACAGCCAGTCTTCTCGGTGCCGCCAAAATGTTGCAGGAGTTAGCACAAAAAGGCCAATTAGATGGAGATGTTCTGCTAATTTTTCAGCCGAGCGAGGAAAAGACGCATCAAAAGGAAAGTGGCGCAGTCCAAATAGTCAGATTCCTTGAGGAAAATGGCTGGCGCGATAAGATTGGGGCTTTCCTTGGGCTCCACGTATTTCGGAGTATAGAGAGAGGAATGATTCGGGTCAAAGAAGGCGTTCATATGGCGAGCTCGGGCGAAATCGAGATAAAACTACATGCCTCAGGCGGGCATATAATGAACGCTTATGAGATACCAAATTTGAATGTTATTTTTTCCCGCCTAACAGTTCGGCTTGACGAAGTTTTCCGGCCAATTTACGAGCAGAAAAAGGGTCTGATTGCTTCCGGCCGAACGGAATTTTCGGGCAAGGGTTATAATGTTTTACCAGCTCAAGGAGAGAGCACCTGGGTGGTCAGGATTGCGGATCCCCTCTACCGAGAAATTTCTAAAGATGCTTTAAACCAGATCAGAACTATTGTTCAGGAAGAGGCGGTTCGAAGCGGACTTGGAAAAGAGGACATCGAAGTTGTGCCTCGTCAGGGCTATCGGCCGGTTATCCATCGGGACGCAGAACTTGTACATATGGTCAGAGAAGCGGCCAGTGAGGTTCTGCCTAACTACCAATTATCGCCTCAATCTGATCAGGTCATGTTTGCCGGTGAAGATTTCTCGACCTATCTTGAATTATTACGCGGTAGGCAAATAAACGGTGTTTTTGTTCAGGTTGGTGGGGCAAATCCTGCTGAAGGCATCCCAACCGGTCCGCATCACGCGCCGGATTTTCGGGTTGATCCGAATTCAACCGTTGATTTAGCTGAAATTTATGCGAATTTTGCTCAACACTTTGTCAATCAGCCAGAAAGTGAGGCATAATGTCAGTCAAACATTTGGTTTCGACAAAAGATTTTACTAAATCAGACTTTGATGAGATTGTAACTCGAGGGGAGAAATTTCTAACAGAAGGTATCTCACCTGATTTGATGCGAGGAAAAATTGTTTCGACGCTCTTTTTCCAGCCGTCAACTCGGACGATGAATGGATTCCAATCAGCTCTGCTTAGAGCCGGCGGTGGCTGGATTGGTGTCACTGGTACGGACGGAATATCAATGGCCAAAGGTGAGAGTCTCGAAGACACAATCCGGACTTATGGTGGATATTGCGATGCGATTGCTTTACGACATGGTGACGATGATGCAGCTGAAAGAGCGGCAGAAGTCTCTCGAGTTCCGGTTATGAATTGTGGCTGTGGCTCACGCGAGCATGCCGTCGGCACCTTGATGATGCTGATGAATATGCGTCACTATCTTGGCAAGTTGGAAGGCTTGAAAGTCGGCATTTACGGGACGCCGGAAATTAACCGGGTCTGTAAGGCATATGTGCCTATCTTGGGCTTGTATCAGACCAAATTGATCATTGATGACCTCGGCCATTTTCCATTGCCAAAGGAGGTCGAAGATTTGGCAAAAGCCAATGGATTGGCTGAGCTGAAATATGGCAAAGTCGACGACTTTATCGGCGATGTTGACATTTTGATTGTGACGCGAGGGCTTCAGAAAGGGATTATTCCGGAGAATATGTTTCCAAAAGAGAAAGAGGAATTAATTCTCAAGAGCTATAAGCCGATCACAACAGAACATATGAAAAAGCTTCGGCCAGACGCTTTTCTGGAAATGATTACACCTCGGATATTTGAAATTGACACAGCCGTCGATAGCGATCCGAGAGCAATTTATTCAAAAAAGGAACTGCACACGGAAATTTGCCTAGCCTTAATGACATATTTGCTTGGAATTGAGGTCTAGCCCTTCAAATTTCAAAATCCACATTTCGAGCATAAGATCCCGATAAAATCGCCGGGAATGCCGGTGTTTAATAAATTTATCCACAATCCCAGTAATAATCAGTTTACAATTAGTTTACAAATCAATTTATTTTGTTTACAAATAATGCCAGCACAAAAGAAAAAAACCTCACCTATTCGACTTCGCCCTGCTTCGCTCAGGGCAGGCTCTGACCTCTCCTTGCAAAGGAGAGGAACCAAACACAAAGACATTGTCTATGCTTTTATTGATAGCCAGAATTTGAATTTGGGAACGAAGAAGGACATTATCAGGCACAATAAAAAGATCTATCATGGCTGGGAATTGGATTTTAGAAAATTCAGGGTTTATCTCGAGGATAAGTTCCGGGTCTCGAAAGCTTTTTTGTTCATCGGCTACATCAGTGAGAATAAAGAGCTTTACTCGTATTTATCGCGATCTGGGTATGATTTAATCTATAAAAAAACAGTCAAGGACAGCTTTGGCAAGCCGAAAGGTAACGTTGACGCCGAATTAGTTTTACATTGTGTCGCAATTGAGTATAAAAACTATGACAAAGCTGTTATAGCTTCTGGTGATGGAGACTTCACTTGCTTACATCAGTTTCTAGAAGAGAACGGCAAATTGCATAAGATTATTATTCCAAACAAGAAATCAATGTCAAAATTGCTTGAACCGTTCAACAAATTCAAAGTTTTTATTGAGGATGAAAGAAGATTATTGGGAAAACAAAAAGGGAGGCGTGCACTCATCTAGCACGTGGCTAGAGGCTCGTTTTCTCCCTGATGATGTTACAATTGTATCAAATAATATTGTATTGTCAATGGTCAGGCGGCAATAAAAAAGAGAGGCATTCCCTCGGGACGAAACCCTTTGGTAGTCCTCTCATCGTGATTCTAGCTAGAATTTTACTAGATCAAAAGAAGAATGTCAATAGAAAATTTAATGATGTAGAACAAAAAAGAGAGCCAATTACATGAAGACAAAACATCATGAACCTGCTCTCATCGTGATGGTGTAATCATATCAGAATTAAGGAAAAGATGGAATTAATCAGAAATTTTTCAAAACTTGGCAAAGATGATGCCGGGATTGCAAAAGTAACAAATTGTGAGTTTTAAAGAAGAGGAGTGTAATGGAAAAAGAAATTTTGACAGGAATTGCGGCAAGCATTGGCGAGGCGACTGGTCGTGTTCGGATTGTGCATTCTAGTGCTGATGCGCCGAATTTTCAGGACGGAGAAATTTTGGTGACTAAATTAACTAATCCGACGATGATTATGATGATGGCGAAGGCGGCAGCGATCGTGACTGATGTTGGAGGCCTAACTTCGCATCCAGCGATTGTGTCGCGAGAAATGGGCACTCCATGTGTCGTTTCAACGAAAGTTGCCACTACTGTTTTGAAAGATGGTATGCTTGTTAGAGTAGACGGAAAAAATGGCAAGATTTATTTAATTGAGGAGGAAGTATGAGTGAAGGCTTAACTCCAGATGACATCCAATTTTTAGGAACAAGGCACACTAAAAGTTTTAAAGCAGGGAGAGGGACGGAGTCTCCGGAATATCCCGGCATCACGGAAGGAGGTGTCGAACTTGCGCAAACAAGAGCCCGAGCAATCTTGGAGCATATTAAGTCAGCGCCGGAAGGAACCGTTTTTTTCCTTGCCGGAGCCTCCGAATTAGTCCGAAGCAAATCCACATTGCGAGTCTATGGCGATGAACTGGAAAAATTAATAACAGAGGATGATGCTCTAGATATAGAAGTCATTGGCGAAGACGAAGTTGTTTCGACTGGAGCGAGTATCGGAGAAAGTGTCAGATCTACTGCTGAATCAGTCAGAACGCATCCTGATGAAAAAGTGGTGGTTGTAGCGCCACTTGCAATGGCTGGATTCGGTGTGCGCGGAGTTTGGACTGACGCAGAAGGCAAGATGCCTTACTATAGTGAAATTCAAAAAAGAGCTGGTAATAATGATGATGAAGCAATAAAATTTTGGTTGGAAAATTTCCGAAACGAAGGTGGTGTTTTACAGGTTGGCGAAGACAGCATCCATGGACCAGATCCAAGAGCCGTCGCTGAGAATCAACTCAAGAGCATCAGGCGCCTTCACGAATTTACTAGAAAGTATATCGGTGATCGGCCGACTGAAATTGTCTTTGTCGGTCATGCGGTGAATCTAGACGCTTTAGCGGTGTACCTCGCGGATGGCGGGCAGATGAGACCTGAGACTTTCGAATCATTCGGCGGCACGATGAGAGAAACTGAAACGATATCTCTCGGTATCCAAGAAGATTCTGTTACTTTTACATATGGCGATCGTTTTCAAAAGGTGATTGATAATCAAGATGACACACAAAGTAATAGTGAGGCATCAGAATGAAGAAGCCTGATTGGATTGATCCGTTTTTAAGATCATCCTACCAATTATTTACAAATCATGATCCGGCGTCTCATCTGCCCTTCGATGCATGGGGCTTGCTTCCGCATTACAGCGATCTCTGGCTTGAAAAAATTTATGAAATGATTTTGGCTTTTGAAAATAAAGATCTTAAAATCGAAGATTGCCTTGAACTATTTCCCAACCTTTCTTCCACCCGATTCATCATTTTGATGGATATGATTCATTATCATCTTTCAAAAGTCGAGAACCCAGAAATGGTAACGACGATTCAAACTTTTTTTGTTAAATCACTCAAATTACGGTCAAAAGAAGATTTGTTCGCCTATGATAAAAATATCGAGTATGCTGACGATGAAGTTAGAAAAAAATTAGAAAATCATCAGCTCAAGCCGGCTTCTCAGGAGGAATCTCGTGAGATTGGCAAGATTTTGGTCGCCCTAGCGTCTCTTACTCATGGTCTTTACAACGATTGGTGTACTGATTTTGACTACGAGATTACAGGTCCTTACAAAATCGATGATGAGATGATACTACTTCGTTCTTTTCCAGATCTAAATCCCAAGGATATCTGGCCGAAAATCGTTTGGGATTTTAAGGATGTTTCGATTATCACTACCTACAAAAATATTGATGCGAAGATTGCCTTCGTTGGATGCCACATCACATACACTGACAACACAGTGAACAATTTGACGAGATATAATGTCGAGGTTGATGGTAAAAAATTGGATAATCTGGACAAACTGAGAGATTTTAGAGAAAAAGTGATGCCGATTGCGGCGGAGCAATTTGAGAAATATCTCGGGATGAATTTCGAAGATCAAAAAATAAAATTTGTTTTTCAGGAACATTATCAACTAAAGAAATTGTTTGATCTTGTCGAAATGGACTGGCGTCCGGATCGCAAATTACTCGATCGGATTAAAGATAAGGCTCTAATTGAGGACGTTTTTCCGAGTTATGAAATGACGCTAAAACATTACAGCGGATCTTTTGGAGGAGACAAACTGATTGAAGCATATTCAAGGGTATGAGATGAAAAAAGAAGATTTTAAAATTTTGAGAACCCGAAAATATTATCCGTGGCCAGCCGATTGGAGCATTGAAGTTCACTCTAGTGCGGAGGCTCGAGAAATATGTGGTCAGTCTTTCGCCAATATTTACTTTCTACATGATAAAGTTTTTGTTACCGCGCTCTATCCGACAAACGAGCTGAAAAAAATTGGTAATTCAATTCTGCAGAAGATAATGAATGACGATAAATACATTTCCGGCATAAACATTGAGCAGCAGAAGAGAGGTGAGGATCTGAAAAGGTTAGCATTGGAGACTATTGGTGCGATTAACAGTCAGACGAACCTTTCATTTGACGAGCTGAATAATTTCTCCCTGAATATCAAAAGATCCTGGCTTAAATACAACAATCTTGAACTGTCCTGGCATATCGGAGCAGAATCTTTAAAATATTACATTAATGAAGAAATTAGCAAATCAGATTTTGTATTGTCAGACAGCGTTTTTCAGCTTTTGGCTGCTCCTTGTGAAAACAGTTTCAGCGCAAATGAGGAAATTGACACTCTGAAATCAGCGATTAAAATTTTGGGCAACGGCTCCAAAATTGACCATGAAATCAATCGATTGGTCAGGAAATATTATTGGATTCCTTTTGGTTATGATGGGCCGACATTTTATGACGAAGAACATTATCGCAAGGTTCTGAAAGATCTTGTCGGTAGGGGCTTGCAGAGCGTGAGTAGCAGATTGTCTGATTTAAAATCAACTAAAAACAAACTTTTAAAAAATAAAGAAGAGCTGTTCAAAAAATACAAAATCGGAAAGTCGGTACAGAGATTATTGGGCGATCTAATTATTATGACGATGATGGCGGACAATAGAAAAGAATATACTGCATACGTCCATATCGCTTATGATAAATTGCTGGATCGTTATGGTGAGTCGCTTGGGATAGATAAAGTTAAACTCAAATACCTCGATATCAACGAAATTATAGATAATTGCAATCAAGAAGATTCAATCGAGAACATCTATAAACAGCGAAAGAATAGTTTTTTGGTTGGAGTCGAAAATCATATTAAATTTATAGATACTGGTCTGAAAGCTAAGGAATTCAATACACTTATCGAAGAATCTGGTCCTGTCGAATTGATCCAAGGTGTGGTTGCTTCCAAGGGGAAACGAGATGTTGTCAGGGGCAGAGCGAGATTATTGTTTGTGCCGGACGATTTGTCCAAAGTGGAGAACGGTGACATCGTTGTGTCTCCTATGACAACGCCTCAGTTTACATCAGCTGTGAGAAAGGCGTCGGCCGTCGTGACTGATGAGGGCGGAATTACTTGCCATGCGGCGATTATATCCCGAGAACTTAGTATTTTATGCATCATCGGAACGAAAAAAGCCACTAAAATATTAAAGGATGGCGATCTAATAGAAGTAGATGCCAGTACAGGTATGGTTAAAATAATTGAAAAGGCAAAATAATGGAACTAATCAGAAATTTTTCAAAATTAGGCAAGGGTAATGCCGGGATTGCCGGAGGCAAGGGTGCGTCTCTCGGCGAGATGACCAGTGCGGGGATTCCAGTACCGCCTGGCTTTGTCATTTTGGCGGAGTCGTTTGAGCAATTTTTGCGGGAAAACCAGATCGAGGCAGACATCGATTCAATTTTATCGAAAGTAAACCAGAAAGACATCAATTCAGTTGATGGTGCCTCGGCGGAAATTCAAAGCATTATATTGAATTCAAAAATGCCGGCTGATATTGAAACTGAGATCCTGAAACATTTTGCTGAACTGGACGCTGAATTTGTCGCCGTTCGTTCAAGCGCAACAGCCGAAGATGGTAGCAGTGCATCCTGGGCCGGCGAGCTGGAGAGTTATCTAAATACGACCAGGGAAAATTTGCTTGAAAATGTCCAGAAATGTTGGGCGTCGCTTTTTACCCCGCGGGCAATCTTCTATCGCATCGAAAAGAATATGCACAAGGACAAAGTTTCCGTCGCCGTCGTCATCCAGAAGATGGTCGAGTCCGAAGTCTCCGGCATTTGCTTCACCGTCCATCCGGTGACGGAGGATCACAATCAAATGGTTCTCGAGGCCGGCTGGGGGCTGGGGGAGGCGATTGTCGGCGGTCTGATCACACCGGATAATTATGTCGTTGATAAGAAAAATTTGGAAATTACTGATAAATACATTTCGGAGCAATCGATTAAAATTGTCCGTCAGAATAATGGTACGGCTGAGATGGAGGTGGCAGAGAGTAGGCGCGAAGTGCAGAAATTATCAGACGGCGGAATTATTGAACTAGCCAAAATCTGCCTGCAAATCGAAAAACATTACGGTTTCCCCTGCGACATCGAATGGGCGTATGAGAAAGGTAAATTCTATATTGTCCAAAGCCGGCCAATAACGACGCTAAGTATTTAAAAAGATTTTATGATTGAAATTGACAAAAACAGAAAATTGTATAAGCAAGAAGGTAAGTGTGGCGCTTTTCAAGTATCCTTGCCGTACATAACTACAAGTAAAATGATGAGGAAGTACCTTCCTTGTGATTTTGGTGAGGGGTTTTTGTTTTTTAAAAATAATTACATGCGCGCCGTCTTTTATGAAGAAAACTGGCGCATTACTGCTAACGCTTTTTTGAAAAAATACAACGATGACGGTATAAATGATTGGCTTAGCGCCTGGCGGAGTGTTGACTTAAAATTAACAGATCAAGCCCACAAAATATACAAAAGAGATCTCTCAACTGTAGATTCCAAAGAGCTCCAAAATATCTACGAAGAAATATATAAAGTCGATCTGGATATGTGGGCCAGCGCAATATTTATAGATTCTTTCGATATTGGTGTTGATCAGGAAAAAATAGAAAAAATATCTAAAAAATACTGTATGAATAGTTCTGATATTCAGGTTCTTCTTATGCCGAGTGAGCCGTCTTTTATTTCTTCTCTAGATGAAAACTTATTGATCTTGAAGAATGGCCACGTCACCTATGAAGAATTGAAAGACAGGTTTTTTTGGTATGGAATGGATTATTCTAATTATCATGAAATGGACGACGACTTAGTAGGGTTTTACTTGAAAGAATTAAAAACTGACGAAACTGTAGAAAAAATAGATAAAATATCGATACTTAAGAAGTATGGCATGAATGACAATCCTTTCGCTCCATTTGCACTGCTGGCTCAATGGCGAGATGAACGCAAAAGACTAAATTATACAGGTCTCTATGGTTTGATTAAAATTTTAAGAGAAGTTGCGAAGAGGCAAAACATAAGTACGGAACTCGTGAATGCAATTCGTCCTGAAGAATTCAAAGATTTTTTTGCTGGAGCGGTCGCAGAGGGAAAGTTAAGGAAGAGAATTGAAGAGGGTTTTTTTCTTTACAAGACCAAGGAAGGTGATTTCGAATACTACTCCTATCAGGAAGGAATAAAAACATGGAAACAAGTTGAGAGTGTTCTTGAAAACCAAGAGCCATCAGGCGATATTTTGAAAGGTTTGATTGCTTCCAGAGGTTTTGCTACTGGTAGAGTAAAGATCATATTGGATCCTCATTCTTCGGCGGCAAAAGAGATAAATAGGGGGGATGTTTTAGTCACAAGTATGACTCGGCCGGAATTTTTGCCGTTTATGAAAATGGCTAGCGCTTTTGTCACAGATGAAGGCGGAATAAGTTCTCACGCGGCAATTGTGGCAAGGGAAATGAAAAAGCCATGTATAATTGGTACCAAAAATGCAACAAAAGTGTTGGAAGATGGCGATTTAGTTGAGGTTGACGCTGATAAGGGGATTGTCAGAAAAGTAAAGTCGAAAGGAACCGATGATTGACCAAGAAAAATTATTGCCCAAAATGAAAGATTTCAAATGGCTACTCAGTTATGAAGAACCAGCGAATGTTTTTTCTATTTTGATGGCGACACACAGCAGAACGAAATTTATCAAAGAGTCTATTGGTGAGACATTGACAGCAACGTTTTGCGAAATTACGAATAAGATGTTTAAGTTTTATACCGATCCTGCTGAGGATGAGAAAATTTCTGAACATATTTTAGAAAAAATTCTTTCGGACAAGGGATTCTTTCCGCTCGTTGAGAAAATGGTGGATAAACGGTCAGCGACATTGCTTGTGTTTGCCAGAAGTCTGCAAACTATGAATTTCGGGCTAAAGTCGGACAAAGAGCTGCTTGATTTATATGATACTTTTATCGAAAAGTTTATCTCGATGCGGAATTATAGTTCGATCCCGACAATTATCGAACTTACAAACACTTTTACAAAACATTTGAAGAGTCTCTTGGAAAAATACCCGATTGAGGACGAAACTCGTGAAGAGGTTTTTTCGACACTAACTTCCCCAGATAAGTTATCTTACGTTTCAAGGCATGATCTCGAAATATCACACTTGGCTTTGGATTATTTGAATGCGGATAAGAGATGGAAAAGTCTTGCAGAAAAGATCAGGCTACACGAGGAAAAATGGACTTGGCTTGATTATACTTTTGATGGTGTTCCAATCACGGTTAAGGGATTTAAAACTCGCATAATCGAGAAATCAAAGGACAAATTAAAACTTGAGAAAACAATCAGGAATTACGAAGAGACCGAGAAATTGATTAAACAAAAAAAGTTACAGATCATAGAGAGATACAAAATCAGCGAAGATGATCAAAAGTTTTTTCATCATGGTGCCGGAATGGTTTGGATTAAGTTTTTCCGCAAAGGTACGTTCGCAGAAAGCTACTACTGCGTCGAATTTCTTTTTTCTGAAATGGCTAGAAGGAAGCACGTGAGTCTGGAAATGTTAAAAAATATGTTTGAATGGGAAGTCAGAGACTTGCTCAGTGGCAAGGCTATTAATAAAAAAGAAATATCCAAAAGGATAGAACATGGTTACATTCTTGATTATCAGGGCGACGTTGTCCAAGTTACAGATGATAATTTGCTTGGGTCAATTCTAGACAATATTGTCGAGGAAAAAATCGGAGGCGAGGATAGTGTTCGGGGTCAAGTTGCTTTTGCCGGCACTGCTGAAGGTGTGGTAAAGATTGTAAATGACACTCCAGACATGGCTAAAATGGAGGAAGGTGATATTCTGGTGTCGCGTTCGACGAACCCCAAACTTTTTCCAGCAATGAAAAAAGCGGCCGCTTTCGTAACTGATATGGGGGGCTTGACCTGTCACGCGGCCATTGTCGCCCGGGAATTGGGCGTACCATGTGTTGTTGGGACAAAACAGGCAACAAAAATATTAAAGGACGGCGACAGAGTTGAAGTTGATGCAGTCCACGGCTTGGTCAAAATAATAAAGAGGAGCTGAAAATGGGGTTTAATCAAGAACTACATGGAGAGACTGAGCCGGCTGAGCTTCGGGCGGATGAGCCTGTTCACGAGGCTGATGTCGAAGCCGAGCACCAACCGAAGTATCAGCTCATGATTACGCGTCATTTTGAGAGAGTGCCTTCTGGCCAGCTGAGTCAAGTGGGGATAGCTCATGCCAAAGAAAAAGGAGAGAGAATGGCGGGTAGCGCTGAGGTTTTAGCCGCGCGCGTGAGTGACCATCGTTCCGGCAGAGCAAAACAAACCGGCGAATTGATTACTGCATCAGCCCAGATTAAATCTCCTTTAACCGATAAAACATACGGAACGAGGGAAGTGCCAGGGATTCAGTATGATTATCTCCAGCCGGATATGGGTGATGTAGTTCCGAACGGCAAAAAAATTGTCGAGAGGGCAACTTTGCAAGAACTGATGAGAATAGAACCGGATCAAGGCTGGACTGACGAAGAAGACGAAAACGGCAGGCTCAGAATAAATATTGAGAAATTACCTCTTGATGTCATGGAGAGGATTGCCCCGATCCGGCAGAAATATCAGCCTCTAGCTTTTGAATACCTGATGAACAACGAACCGGCTTGCCACCGTTTGGCGATTGGCTTGGCTCACCAGCTTCAACATGAGCTTGAGGCTATTCGGCATTATAACGATATGAGACAAAGACACGAAGCACCGCTGCAAAAAGATGTGATCATAAATGCTGTTACACACGGAATGTACATTGAAGCTCTTCTGAAGGAGGCAGGGTTCATGGTTGGCACGGGCGGAGAAGCGGAGAAATTATCCAATTTTGAGATCAGCGAGTTCGGAGGTTATATAATGCCGGGTGAA
>JAUSKR010000005.1 GCA_030649445.1 bacterium | reverse complement strand
CGAACGAAGGCACGATCAAGGCCTTTCATTGGCACAAATCTCAGGATGATCTCTGGTTCCTTGCTGCTGGCCGAGCTGCCATCGTCCTTTACGATCAACGTGCAGACTCAAACACCTTCGGCGAGACACAAATTATCTACGGTGGAACCGATGATTACAAATTAGTTCTGATCCCTGTTGGCGTTGTCCATGGCTACAAGGTCTTATCAAAAGAACCCTGCCTGCTTTTTTATCATGTGACAAAAGCCTACAATCGCGACAATCCTGATGAGGAAAGAATCGATCCTTTTGACAAAACAATAAATTTTCAGTGGGAAAATTTATAGTTAGGATTTGGGACTTAGGGCTTAGGAATTAGGAGCTCCCACGGCCCAAGACCTAAATCCTAAGACCTAAAATATGAGTCAGAATTTTGAAAACTTGGAGACATGGAAAAAAGCAATGGCGCTTTGCTTGCTTTGTTATGAATTGACAAAAAAGTTCCCACCCGAAGAGAAATATAGCCTGGGTGACCAAACTAGACGAGCCGGTGTGTCTGTTCCCTCAAATATTGCAGAAGGTTATTCAAGGAAGTCGAGTAAAGAAGTCTGTCATTTCGTCAGTATTGCGATAGGTTCAATCTATGAGATAATGACTCAAATTTCGATCGCACACAGTCTTGGCTACGTTACTACTGAAGAAAAAGAAAAGGTGTTCGAACTTGCAAATCAAGTGATACGTCTCTGCGGCGGTTTCATTAAATATAAAAAAGGAAATCATGATAAGCTCTAACCTAAATCCGAAGTCCCAAGTCCTAAGTCCCCGAAGAATCTTAGTCACTGGAGGAGCGGGTTTTATCGGCTCAAACTTCATACTTTATATGATGGAGAAGTATCCGGATTACGAAATTGTCAATCTTGATACTCTGACCTATGCCGGGAACTTAGAGAATCTAAAATCGGTGGAAAGTAATCCGAACTATTCTTTCGTTCACGGTGACATTTGCAACACTGACGATGTCAAAAAAGCCATGACCGATTGTAATTGGGTCGTCCATTTTGCCGCTGAATCACACGTCGACCGCTCGATCACCGGACCGGCAATTTTTGTCAAAACCAACGTTATCGGCACCCAAGTCCTGCTCGACGTCGCCAGAGAATTAGGAATTGAACGATTCCACCATGTTTCAACCGACGAAGTTTTTGGCACACTCTCGCTTGAGAATAAATCTGAACTTTTTACTGAAAATACGCCGTACTCGCCACGCTCACCTTACTCTGCCTCCAAAGCCGGCTCCGATCACCTCGTCCGCGCCTACATCGAAACTTACGGCTTAAAAGCAACAATTTCCAACTGCACCAATAATTATGGCCCTTATCAGTTCCCCGAAAAAGTCTTCCCTCTTTTCATCACCAATGCCATGCAAGACAAGCCGCTACCAATTTATGGCTCCGGCAAAGCAGTGCGAGATTACCTTTATGTTGTTGACCACTGTTCAGCCATTGATTTAATTTTACACAAAGGCAAGATCGGCGGTACTTACTGTATTAGTGGCGATTCGGAAAAAAATGGTCTTGAAGTCGCCGACGCTATTCTCAAAGCGCTTGGTAAACCTGAGGCCTTGAAAACCTTTGTTGAAGACCGTAAGGGTCACGACATGCGCTATGCTATGGATCACACTAAAATCACCCGAGAGCTTGGCTGGCAGCCATCAGTGACCTTTGACGAGGGTATTAAAAAAACTGTTGATTGGTATCTGCAAAATCGCAGTTGGTGGGAGCGGATTATCTCTAAAGAATATCTCGACACCAATAGGGCGAAGTCGAATAAACAAAAAGTGTAATTTTGTGCCCGAAAGAGAACTAGTCCCGTTTAGTGCCACTCAAATACACAACGTTATTAAAAACAAGGAGAATTTATGCCAACAGAGGGTGAGGGAACGACAGACGGTGCTGATTACACACATGACATGGCTCCTGAAACCAGAAGTGAGATCGGGCATGGCGATGGGAGTGATTCTCAGGAAACTGGTGAGCAAGTTGAGCCAGAGCGAGCCGAAACAATAATCGGGGATGTCAGTATCGAGGAGTGGATTCGGGGTGGATGTTCAGAATACCAAAATTTGCCTCAAGTTAGGAATGCTGAAGATTTAAAGATCGTACTAGGACTTAAAGAGATGTTACGAGACAGCTTCTCCGTTTATCGAAATTGGTTAAAACTTCCAAAAGACTTTCCTGAAAAGGAATGGTTCGTATTTTTAGAATATCTAGCAGAAAATTGGCTTTTGAAATCGAACGATTTGAGAACTCAGGCACCAGAGGAATGGAGTCAAAAATTTAGAGATATAGTCGAAATGCTAGCCGACCAAATGGAATTACCTCAGTCATGGTTAGACGCCTCTACCCATGCTAGGTTTATGTGCCATTATCAGCCTGAATATTTAATCAAGAATCTCCGAGAATCCGTAGCATCAGATCAGAGCATTCAGGAGACAGTTCACAGTCAGCTAGATGAGGAATCGAGAAGCTCTGGGCAACCCATGGACAGAGATGAGTTTGAGAGGCGAATAGCACTTCAAAGAGATAAAAACAATATCATCTGGACTAACGCTGCCAAGCTGGCAGAAGCTAACAATGTGGAATTTGATGGTGATGTAAACGCACAAATACAAGCAAACAGCCAAAGAAGAAGTTCAAGGAGATACTGAGGAAATTATGGAAAATATTGGCACAAATGGAGAAGATGTTCCTGAGGAATGGCGACAAACACCCGGCCAGACATCAGCTCAATCGGAAGAATCTCTAGATAATCCTGCGGAGACGGAAAGATCCCGAGAGGTAGCTTCGGAAAAACTAAGACTGCTAATGGCAGATGATTTTACGGGTTTTGCAACCCGTTTCATGAATGTTGCCGAGTATGATTCTATCCTTAAATCAGGTCTAGTCGGTGGCCAAGTCATCGTGATAGATAAGCAGCCCTTCAAGACCTTCATGGAAAGCTCTAAGCGGCGTGGCTGGGTTGACACTGCGTTGCTGCATACCGATTGGGATTTTTCCGTGATTAATATGAAGAATTACCAGTATATAATGCAGACACTCCACCAATGTCGCGAGGGTAAAAACAGAGAAGAAACACTAGTGGCGTTTAGGGACAGAATATTGGAGAGCAAAGATGAAAGCATGGGTCGCTACGCCGTTGGTGGAGGGCGATTCCCTATTTTAAATGAGGCCGCTCATTTCCACGAGAATATTGATGAAATTATGTCCCCCGCCGAGAGTGTCACCGCATCGTTTTCAGGTGAAGAGAACGAAAAAATTCAGCGAGCGGTGAATGGTTTTATCAGTGGTCAAATGTCGGCAAAATCAGCGATTGAGATAATCGAAAAAGAGGTCATCCGTCCGCAAAACAAGATGATAGAGGCAAAATATGACGAATCGAGTTCGCAGGGGATGACAGAGGAAGATCATCAACAATTTGAAGAATGGGCCAGGAATCAGCGCGAACCTCACGAAGCGCTCCGTGACATATGTGAACTTATGCGAAAAATAGATGGATTTGGCGGTAAACAAATACTGGAGCTACTTAATAACTTCATTAATGACCCCAACTTTCTTCGCGAGGGAAACAATTTACGAGAAGTCGTAAACGCACTTGCGTATGATCCTAGAACTGTCGACGAAATGAGTGCCGAAGTTAAACAATATCAAGTTCTCGGAATTTTTGGTCTTAAAACTCATCATTCTGGCGGTCTCGCTCCATCATGGGGTCGGATTGATAGCTTTAATCCGGAGGACACTGAAATGCTCGGAGCGATTGCGATAATGCCCAACAAGGAACTTTACCAGCGCATGGTTGAGGCATCGTCACATGCTGGTCAATTGGCGCACCCTGTTTTTGATAGCAACGGTACGGTCAGATTTCCTGCGCGGGAAACATAAATTCTGCAGGGACAAAAAATGTTATTTTATGATAAAGGACTTTCAGACAAGCGTTTTCGGGGAAGGCGCTTTCGGAGACGCTCTCAAAAACGAAGCTGATTTGGCGATAGTAAGATTATTTGCGGAAAATATGGGGATAATTTATGATCAGTAATAATTTGCCAATGGTTGTAAATGACAAACTGATTAACGTCACAAAAGTTGACGGCCATGATTATATTTGTCTGACCGACATGACCAAAAGTGCCGGTGCCGAGAGAGCTTTGCATAGTTGGCTGCGCGCAAAGAACACGATAGACTTTTTGGGATTTTGGGAACAACTGAACAATCCTGATTTTAAAGTACACGAATTCGTGTACTTTAAAAATAATGCCGGTGCGAACAGCTTCAATCCATCTGCTGATGTGATAAAATTGAAACATGAATCCATATCAGACTAAAACTGATTTATTGCCCGGAACAAATCTTGGGGAAGTTTATAGATCCGCCTGGAGAATTTACCATCAAATTGAAAAATCAACCCGCCGCAAACCATATGTTCGATCAGTTTATTTTAAAAAAGAAAAAATCTTTTTCGATTTGTTTTGGGCACATCTCAAAGACAAAGGACCAAAAGAAAGATTTAAAAGATTAAAATTCTTTGCGGCTGCAATTGACCTGATTAAAAATACTAGATTGACGCCTGTAATAAAAAACAGTCCACATAAAAAAACCGAGATTTATTATCGTTTTGCAGGATTGACTAAAGCTAATCAGTTATTTATCGTTCAGATAAAAGAGAACACCAGAAGTAAAAATAAATATTTTATGTCCTGTTTTCCGGTCGAATAAAAAATCCCCCGCCTAGTGGAGTAAAAGCTCCTGGCCGAGGATTTAATGATTTAATTATAGCAAACTATTTTAGCAAGTCAATAGGAGCAGGGGTCTCAGACCATTTTGTCGGCGCCGACAAA
>JAUSKR010000004.1 GCA_030649445.1 bacterium | reverse complement strand
ATTGTCTCCAGTGTCGGCGCATATGTCGATGGCCGGCCGATGCCAAGCCCTTCAAGTTTTTTTACCAATGTCGCTTCAGAATAGCGCTTTGGCGGCTCAGTAAATTTTTGATCTTCAATTTTATCAATAAATTTTAGCAATTCATCCTTTTTCAGTTCAGGAATTTTTACAACTTGTGTCTCTGCCTCGTCGTCTTGGCCTTCCTGATAAACTTTGATGAAACCATCAAATTTGATTGCCTCACCAGAAGCTCGAAAAACATATTTTTTCTCTTTGGCGCTAATCCGAACAGTTAAAATGTCCAAAATCGCGTCGCTCATCTGAGTCGCCACTGTTCGTTTCCAGATTAGATCATAAAGCTTTTGACCCCGGCGATCATCACTGACCTCCAGCTTATCAAAATGAGTCGGCCTGATCGCTTCGTGGGCTTCTTGGGCATGTTTTGTTTTGGTTGTATAAAGCCGCCCCGATGACAAATATTTCTCGCCATAATTTTTTAAAACAGTTTTTTTGATCGCGCTGACCGCTTCAGACGAGAGATTGATCGAATCCGTTCTCATGTAAGTTATGTGGCCAGATTCATATAATTGCTGGGCCAGCATCATCGTCTGTTTTGGTGAAAAACCAAGTTTACGGGATGCTTCCATCTGCAGAGTTGAGGTTGTGAATGGCGCTGCCGGAGTCCGGATCAGATCGTCATGTTTGACCTCCAAAACTGTGTAGTCGGTTCCGTCCAAGTCAGCAGAAATCTGATTCGCTTGTGGTTTTGTTTTGATATCGTACTTTGTCACACTTTTGCCATCAATTTCGGTCAGGTAGGCCGGAAAAACTAACTTATTCTCTTTTTGCGACAATTTGACGCCCAGAATCCAATACTCAACCGGTTTGAATTTTTCAATTTCGCGTTCTTTTTCAACAACAAGCCGGACAGCGACAGATTGAACCCGACCAGCGGATAGGCCTTTTTTGACTTTTTTCCAGAGTAATGGTGAAAGTTTATAACCGACCAAGCGATCTAAAACTCGTCGGGCTTGCTGAGCATCGACTAATTTAATATCGATTGACCGTGGATTTTTAACTGCCCTCTCGACTGCCGATTTCGTAATTTCATTGAAGACGATTCTTTTGGTTTTGTCCGATTTGGCCAGATTGAGCGCAGCCGCAAGATGCCAGGAAATCGCTTCCCCTTCGCGGTCAAGGTCAGTCGCCAGATAAATTTGATCTGATTTTGCCGCAATCGCCTTTAGTGTTGAAACTGTTTTCTTGGCTTTTGACAGAATTTCATACTCTGGTTCATAGTTTTTTTTGAGATCAATGCCCAAAGATTTCTGTGGCAGATCACGAACATGGCCATATGAGGCCATCACTTTGAAGTCAGATCCTAAATATTTTTCAATTGTTTTCGCCTTTGCCGGTGATTCGACGATGACTAGGTTCACATTCCTCCAAATTTTTTAAGCTGTAATGTTTTTGTTTTTCAAGCTCATTCTACGATAGCAAAAAGAATGTCAAAATCCAAATTTCTAATGTCAAATGAAAATCTAAATGCCAAAAACTAAATTTCCAAACTTTGACATTATGATTTGGACATTTTATTTGAAATTTGACATTCGGATTTTGTCATTTAAGTTTATATCTTCCCCCACCAATATTCTCGACCATTCCCTTCATCTCCATCAGCGTCAGAGTTGAATTGAGAGTAATGACATTTAGTTTTGCCAGCTTAACTAATTCGTTGCCTGATTTTTCTCCCGCTTGGAGTATTCCGGCGATTATTTTCTCTTCCGCGGTTTCCGGCAGAATCTCTTTGGCTCGGCTGGCGCTCGATTTTTCCTCAATATTTAAAACTCTCAAGATATCGCCAACTTCCGTCGTCGGTATCGCCCCGTCTTTGATCAGTTTGTTTGTCCCAGCTGAAGTTTGAGAGTCAATATTTCCCGGCACGGCAAAAACTTCACGGTTGTATTCCAGCGCCAGACCGGCCGTAATCAGCGAGCCCGAACTTTCCGCTGCTTCGATGACCAAAGTGCCGAGAGACAAGCCGGCAATGATGCGGTTGCGCATTGGAAAGTTTTGCTTCATCGGCGGCACACCAAGGGGAAATTCGGAAACGATGACACCGCCCTTGGCAATAATTTCTTCGCCCAAATGGTAATTCGAGACAGGGTAAATTTGATTCAAGCCGCAACCCAGGATACCAATCGTCAAGCCCTGATGATCGAGCGCCGACTGATGTGCGATGGCGTCAATGCCGAGAGCTAGACCGGAGACTACCGCCAGGCCGTTTGAAACGCATTCAGCCGCTAATTTCGCCGCGATTTTGGCGCCATAGTTTGAATATTTCCGACTGCCGACGATAGCAATCGAGGGAAATTTCAGCGCTTCCGGATTTCCGCGGACAAAAAGAATCGCTGGACAATCGGGAATTTCCCGCAGTAGCGGCGGAAAAATTTTGTCATAAATTGTCATATAGCCAATATCGAGCTTGGCCAGTTTCTCTAATTCTGTGTCGGGAGAATATTTCTGCCGCGCTTCAATAACATTGTCGGCAATTGTACTGCCTAATCTTTGTCGGATTTCAGACGCTGAGGCGGACCAAACTTCCTCCGGATCAGCAAAACCAGCCAGAATTTTCTTCAATGTCTGACTGCCAATTTTTGGATTCGCCGCCATCGCCAGCAGATATTTCGTTTCAACTTGCTTTGTCATAGATCAATTCTAACAAAAACCGCCGGCTTGATCTATTTTTTCAATTTATCCACAGCCATTTTCAGTAATTTCGAGTATAAAACTAGCCCGACGGCTTCCATATTGCCGTGCTGATCGCGACCGAGGATGTTGCCGCCGCCGCGGATTTCGAGGTCTTGCAGGGCAATTTCGTAGCCCGTACCGAGCTCGGTGTTTTCGGCCAGAGATTTTAATCTCTTGACTGCGTTTTCGGTTAGTTTCTTATTTTTGTAGGTGAAAAAAGCATGCGCCTGCCGTTTACTCCGGCCAATCCGGCCGCGGATTTGATACAGTTGGGACAGGCCGAAACGATCAGACTCTTCGACGATCAATGTATTGACGTTTGAGAGGTCAAGGCCGTTTTCAATAATTGTCGAGCAAACCAAGACGTCAATCTGACCAGCGGTAAATTCCGACATTACCGACAAAAGTCCCGTTTCGGTCATCTGGCCGTGGGCAGTTTTAATTGTTAAATCCGGCAATAATTTCCGTAACTTTTGTTCGATTCCGCCGATCGTCGCGACCTGATTATGAAGATAATAAATCTGGCCACCCCGTTCTGTTTCCGTCAAGATCGCTTGCTTAATCACCTCTTCGTCGTATTGAATAACACTCGTCTCGATCGATTTACGGCCAGCCGGCGCGGAATAGAGGCGGGAGATATCCCGCAAGCCCGAAAGAGCCATAAAGAGCGTCCGGGGAATCGGTGTCGCCGTTAGAACTAAAACATCAACTGAGGTTTTAAATTTTTTTAATTTCTCCTTGTCTTTGACGCCAAACTTCTGCTCTTCATCAATAACAAGCAATCCTAAATTCTTAAAATTAACATCGGAATGCAGAACCTTGTGAGTCGCGACCAAAATATCGACTCTACCCTCTTGAACATCCTGCAATGCTTTGGCTGTCTCGGCTTGAGTGTTAAATCGACTCAGGCGAGCAATTTTTATTGGCAAATTAGCAAATCTTTTTTGCAAGGTTAAATAATGCTGTTCACACAAAATCGTTGTCGGAACTAGAATGGCAGATTGATAACCGTTGGCCACTGCCTGAGTCAGGGCGCGGATTGCCACTTCGGTCTTGCCAAAGCCAACATCGCCGCAAATGAGTCGGTCCATCGGTGTGACTTTTTGCTGATCAAAATAAATTTCCTCAATCGCCTTGGTCTGATCCAATGTTTCGACAAAACCAAAAGTTTTGACAATTTCTCTTTCCCAACCTTGATTGAATACTAACGGTTTCTTGTTGGCTATTTTTCTGGCGGCATAGACATCGAGAAGGTCACGGGCAACTTTTATGACATCTTCATACGTTTTATGATAAGTCTTTTTCCATGTAACAGTGCCCAATTTATTGAGGCGTGGATGTTTCTTACCAACACCAATATAACGTGATAATTTATCAATTTGATTGGCCGGGACACGTAAAACATCTTCGTTTAAATAATTGACGACAATATAATCGATTTCTTCGCCAGCAATTTTAACTTTTTCTCGATGAGAAAAAATACCAATCCCATGATCGATGTGAACAATGTAATTACCGGGCAGAATACTTGAACCTTCTAAATTTAGACAGTTTTTATCAATTTCAGTTTGCTCAATATCAGATAATTTCTGGCCTGATTTAACATCTAAAACAGTAATCTTTTCAACTTCATTGCCAAAAAAACTTAAGCGTAGTGGTGTTAATAAATTAACCGGAAATATTTTCAGGTCGCCGCCAAGATGTTGAAATTGGCCGGACCTGATCTCTAAATCGGCCTTGGTATAACCAAAATCAACCAACATTAATAACAATTGGTGAATAGTATGATTTTGTCTTACTTTTAATTTTAAACTTTTTTTCATTTGACTTGCTGATAACAATTTTGCTAGAATAAAAAAGTATAATGTATCGTTGTCTGTGAGAGCAAGTGTTGCCCCTCCTTTCACTTAAACTCACAGACGGCACCTACTTTATAAAAACACCTTGAAGCGCAAGCTCCAGGGTGTTTTTTAAATCAAACATTTTACGATTTTACAATTTTTCATTAATTTATCATTTCACATTTCTCATTCTTGAAATGGTAAATTTCCAAATGTAAAATTAATGTGAAATTAAAAATGATCAATGAAAAATTGTTGTTATTTCTCAACCTCAACACCCATACTCCTAGCCGTGCCGGCGACAATTTTCTTGGCCGCTTCCAGATCGTTAGCGTTGAGATCGCTCATTTTGGCTTCGGCAATGGTTTTTAATTGATCCTGAGTCAGCTTGCCAACTTTAGTTTTCTTCGAATTGTCAGAGCCCTTCTCAATCTTGAGAGTTTTGATGATCAGGTCTGCAACCGGCGGTTCTTTCAAAATAAAGGTGAAAGTTCGGTCTTCATAAATCGTAATAACAACCGGAATAGTAATATCACCCTTCTCCTTGGTTTTTTCGTTGAACTGCTGACAAAACTCGACGATATTAACGCCGTGCTGTCCGAGGGCTGGTCCGACTGGAGGAGCCGGATTTGCCTTGCCGGCAGTACATTGTAATTTAACTATTGCTTTTATTGCTTTTGCCATCAGAACTCCGTTCTTCAAACCTAATCTCGAATCGATCGGATTAATCTAATTAAGAAGATTCCTTATTTATTCGATTTATTAGATTAATTAGATATTAGGTTTATATATTATACTTTTTTAACCTGCAGGAAATCGAGGTTGACTGGTGTTTCGCGGCCGAACATATTGACCAGGACCTTGACCTTGCCCTTACCATGATCAACTTCTTCAACTTTACCTTCAAAACCCTTGAGAGCTCCATCTGTAATCTTGACCAAATCGTGTTGGCGAAGGTCGATCTGGTACTTTGGCTCTTCGACACCCATTCGTTTCTTGATCCGATCAATTTCTTCTTTTGAAACTGGTGTTGGCCGAACACCAAAGCCAATAAAACCAGTCACGTTTGGAGTGTTTCTAACGACATACCACGAATCATCGGTCACAATCATATCAACAAAAACGTAACCGGGGAAAATCTTTTTTTCGACGGTTTTGCGTTTGCCGTTTTTGATTTCAATTTGTTTTTCTTTTGGAACAATGATATCAAAAACCCTGTCTTCCATGTTCATTGATTCTATTCTTTGTTTGAGAGATTCAGAAACCTGCTCTTCGTAGCCAGAATAGGTATGGATGACATACCAGTTTTGCTCCCCTGTCTGTTTCAGGGTTAAAAACTGCTTTTCTTTTCCGACGCTCTGGGTCGGAGCTTCGATATTGCTTTCAGCTGTTGTCGAAGTTTTTTCCTTTTGATCTTTGGAAACATTCGCTTGTTCGACTACTTTCTTCGCTCTTTTCATCCCCTTAACTCCTATTTTGAACTAAATACTGAACTAGATAAGTTAGACCATAATCAATTAAAGATGTGACTGCGATTGCAATTATTGCTGAAACCAAGACAATAATTGTATGATTGATAACCTGTTGCCTTGTCGGCCAAGTAACTTTCTTTAACTCTGAGACTACCCCTCTAAAATAATTTGAAATTGAATTCATATTTAAGCATTAATACTAGAAATTTTAATCTCTGTATAATTTTGTCTGTGTCCATTAACCCTCTTGTAATGTTTTTTGGCATGGAATTTCAATACTGTGACTTTATCCGCTTTGACATCGCCAAGAATTTCAGCCTCGACGCTAGCACCCTTTACTAGTGGCTCGCCGATTTTAACTGATTTCTCGTCACTGACCAATAAAACTTCATCGAATTTGATTTTTTTTTCTACGATATCTTCAATCAAATCAAATCTATAAGTTTTGCCAGTCTCGACTTTGTACTGTTTTGTTTTATGAGAGACGATTGCAAACATTTTTTTCTCCGTTTATATTCATGATCAATAATTATCCACTCTCAATTTAAAAAAGCCCGAGGGCTAACTTAGATTTAAGTCTATCATACGATCGGCAATTGTCAACCCTTCTAAAATCTTTTTTAAATTAAAAATTGATTTTTTGATGACGGATATAAACACTTTGAGCCAGTCCGACGGCAAAAAAACTAATCAGGAGAGAAGTACCGCCATAGCTTAAAAAGGGCAATGGGATGCCAGTGACAGGTAACATGCCCAGATTCATGCCGACGCTGATGATTAATTGAACGAGAAACATCGAACTGATGCCAAAAACGAGTAGCATGCCAAAATTATCTCGAGCGAGTGCAGCAATATCAATCAACCTGATGATAAAAAAACAATAAATTACTAGGAGAACAAACGACCCCAAGAAACCATAAGACTCGGCGATTCCGGCAAAAATAAAATCCGTATGTGCCTCGGGTAGAAATTGCAATTGGCTTTGAGAACCTTTGCCAAGGCCTTTACCGGTAATTCCACCAGAACCGACAGTAATTTGTGCTTGTTTGATGTTGTAGCCCCGGCCATACGGATCAAGACTGGGGTTAATAAAAACGGCGATTCTCTCCTTTTGATAAGCCGCCAGCATTTTGCTAAATGGCCCGACATTTTTGTATGATAGTGTAATAACCCCAAACGCTGCTGCAATGCAGATTGTGATTACGGCTAGTTTTGGTATCCCCGGTTTTGATAAAATCAAAATCGTTAAATAAGCAGTAGTAATCACAAAAGCCGTGCCCAAGTCTGGTTCTTTGAGAATTAACAGTAAGGGCGGAGCTAGCATTAACAAAGACACGACAATATTTGACCACTTAATCCGGCCAATGTATTTCGAAAAGTAAGACGACATTGAAACAATCAGAAACAGTTTAGCTAATTCTGAGGGTTGAAGCTGAAAAAATTTAAGATCAAGCCAGTTCTCCGCCCCATTGGCTGTTTTGCCGATATAATTAACAAGAATAAGCAGTATTAGTGAAATTATATATGTAATTGGGGCAATCCCGCGAAAAAATCGATAGTCTGAAAAAGATACAAAGAGCATTACAATAATGCCCAAAATGGCAATGATGGCTTGTTTCGTCGCCAAGCCGTCATTAGCAGTCCCGAGTACTAAACTATAAATGACTGATATCCCAACGACTGTGCATAGAATTGGAATTATCGACACACTAAAATCAAAAGTTTTTATTTTAAGTGCCATCTGGAAATACCTCGAGAATTTTATTCCGATTTTTCAAACCGCTGACTATTTTAACATTTCTTTTCGGAACCTGGAAATGTTTGGCGATAAATTTAATCAGGGCTTTGTTTGCTGCGTTTTCTACAGGTTTCGACTTCAACCAAACTTTAAAATCACCGCCATTCTCTTCTATTTTCTCGGCTTTTGCGTTCGTGATTACTCTGACGGAAATTTTCATCATTTTTGTTCATCGAGAGCTTCGTTGACTAGTTTGTCGGCCAATTTGTTTTGCTCTCTCGGCACATAAGTGAAAGAAATTTTAAAATTAATATCTGAAAGAAGTTCTTTGATTTCAGCAATAAATTTACCAAGATGGTCTTTTTTGACTTTGTAGCGGCCGTTTATCTGTTCGACAACAAGCTGACTGTCAAGCCGGCAAATTACCTCTTTTTCGGCTAAATTATTTGAAATGAACCAGTCGCTCTTTTTAAGAATTTTTAGAGCTTGGATAATAGCGCGGTATTCTGCTTCATTATTTGGTCCCTCGCCAATGCACTGTTTATATTGATGGATGACTACACCATCAGAATTATAAAAAACAACCCCAATTGCCATAGGTCCGGGATTGCCGCGTGAACCACCATCGGTATTTATATACAATATATCCATCCTAAAGTCCGAGACCGATTTTTTCTTTGACATCAAGAAGAGTTTTTTCTGCTAATATTTTGGCGCGCCGGCTGCCATCTTCCAAAATTTTTTTAAGACTATCTTCATCTTGTATGATTTTGTCATACTTTTCTTGTATTGGTTTGAGATAAGCTACAATAGCTTCAGCAAGCGATTTCTTGAACTGGCCGTAATTTTTGCCTTGAAACTCCTGTTCGATCTCAGCTACGCTTTGGTCTGAAACCTCGGCAAAAATATTAAGCAGGTTTGTTATCGCCGGCTTTTCCGCTCCGACCTTAATCTCGCTTTCCGAATCCGTCACCGCCCGCTTAATTTTATTGGCTATTGTCTCAGCGTCGTCAAGTATGGCAATATAATTTAAGGCCGACTGGGCGGATTTGCTCATCTTTTTGGCCGGATCGTCCAGCCCCATTATTCTAGCTGACTCTCGTCTAATTAATGGCTCCGGTACAGTAAAAGTAGTACCGTATCTGGAATTAAACCGCAAGGCAAGGTCGCGAGCCAGCTCGACATGCTGTTTCTGATCTTCGCCGACCGGCACATGAGTCGTACCATATAATAGTATGTCAGCTGCCATTAAAACCGGATAATCGAAAAGACCGACTGAGGCTGATTCAATGCTAGTCTTCTGAGATTTATCCTTAAACTGGGTCATCCGCGACAACTCCCCCATCTTCGTCACAGTGTTGAGAATCCAGGCTAATTCAGCATGCTCTGGCCGGGATGATTGAACAAAAATAATCGATTTATTAGGATCAATTCCGGCGGCCAAATACAGCGCCGCCACTGACAAGATGTTCTGTTTCAACGTTTTGGGATCTTGCGGCACCGTGATGGCGTGCAGATCAACGATACAAAAAACCGCTTGATCAGCTTCGTCCTGAAGTTCGACCCATTGTTTGATCGCCCCGAGATAATTGCCGAGATGGATAACGCCGCTTGGCTGGATTCCTGAAAAAACTTTTTTCATATAACAATAAAAATTAATTCTATAAATAGAATACACTAGTGTTGTATAATTCGTTTTATCTTGTCATTCTGAACGCAGTGAAGAATCTCTGAGATCCTTCGCTTACACTCAGGATGACAATTATACAACACTAGTAGAATATCTAAATTGAGATGTTAAAGCAAGATTAGTTCGAGTAATTACGCATCGTCACCATCGAACGGACATAAGCCTCCGAGCGATTGGTCGGAGCTAGAGTATCAAAATCCTTTGTTCTGGCGTGCACAAAGTAAGTAACATAACTTTGAATCTTGGCTGCTGTTGGCAGAGTGGTTGCTGTATAGCCAGAAAAACCAGCCTCAGTTTCAGAATCACTACTAGAAATTTTGTTTGCTGGAATAGTAATCGCGTCAAGAATACCAGCACCAGTATTACTTTTTATCTGAAGATATCCGTCCGCTACCCACCAGTTTGCAAAAAAGGCATCTGTTTTAGTATAGGTTTTTGCATAAATAACATTACTGCGACTCACATAAAATCTGACATAATTTTCAGTATTTATGATCAGCGCGCTTCCAAGAAAACTCGCCGAAGTCAGTGAAACAGATGTGTTAGACGGGGTCAGACTAACTAATTTTCCATCAGTGTCAAGCAACACCAGACCATTTTTATAGTCACGAACACCATAAGTCGCGTCCGTGACGTTAAGTGATCCACTGGCCGTTTTCAGATCGCGGGCGATAGCGTCTGAAATCCGCCCGGTTTCCTCCGAGGCATCACGCAGAGCTTTGGTTTTTGTCTGATAGCTAGTTGATTGAGCGATCACACCTGTCGTCATCACCATCACCACGGCAAAGATCGAGGTTGCGATCAACACTTCAAGCAAAGTAAAGCCATTTTTAAATTGAATTATTTTGTCTGTTTTCATATATTCTTCCTCGTTCTTCTTGAGTTGTCATCCTGAGCGTCAGCGAAGGATCTCAGAGATTCTTCGTTTCACTCAGAATGACACTAAAAGTTCGGCCGCCAGTTGGTCAGAATTTCCGAAACATTAATTTCTGCCTTGCTTGGCGTCGTCACAATTGCCGTCACTTTATAAGCCTGTTTTTGCAAATCTGTCTGATTTGAACCCGGCATTAGCTCAGTACCCTCGACCTCGTCGACCACAATTGTTCGGGTAAAAATAGAGCCGTTTAAGGAGACGCTTTCTGTTTGATTCGCGAGTAAATAAAAACGTTTTGTACTGTTGTTGTAATTAATTTGATAACTGGTGCTAGAATCGACAATGTTTCCAAGATTACTTCCAACCCAATTTCCCCAGCCAGTCGCCGGAGTCTGATCAATCCAATTAGTGTCGCGGATAGACCGCACTATCTCAATCCCCTCCGCCGCCAGATTGACGGCTTGGATTCGATCCTGTGTCCGGTCAGTTGAAGTCAGCGCGCCCCGAGCGACAAATGTCAGCGAAGAAATCGACATAACGATAATCGTCGAGGCGATTAAAACCTCGATCAGACCAAAACCTTTTGTTTTTCTTTTTTTCATTATCATAAGTCTGAAGTGGAAATATCTATCCTAAATGGATTGTTTGACGCTGTAAAGGTTGCCATTTTATTCGGGTCTATATTGGTGTCGATGAAAGTGAAAAATGCTGGCGTCGTCGTGGAGTTAAATGTGCAATCAGTCGGCTTGCCATCAGTTAGGAGCGTTCGACAATCAAGAATCCAGCCTTGGCCGCTTGGAGGGCCCGAAGGCATCTGGATCGCCTCACCCTGAAGCAAAGATACAGTGTTAACCGTAGTTGGACTGGTACAGGCACTGTCAGGACAGGAAACCAACAAATATTTTGAAAGCGGTATGAGGTTTTTGTCATAATTTATCCGGTAAGAATAAATCTGGGTGTTTTCTGGAGTCAGAGCCATCGCTTGAGCTGAATTAAACAATCCTTTAACCTCTTCGGTTTTTTGACTGAACTCGGTCACTTGTTGATATTTTTTGAACATCGGCAAACCAAAAGCTGTCAACATCAGGATGATGGCGACGACAACCATAAGTTCGATTAAAGTATAAGCACGCTGCGTAATAATCATAAAAATTACTTTACAAGAATTGCATAATTCATCATATAATTCGGGTCGTCAAATTTATCCAGCAACTTTGTGCCAGCATTGTACATACACTGATCCAGATTTGGGTTAGCATCTACCGAGTATGGAGTGTCAATGCTTTTCTGATTTTCTAACCGCGCAAAAAGCACAATCCCCTTCGAAATGTCTGTTGGACTACAACGCCATTTCAAATACTGACTGGCCTTTGGAGTTTTGTAATCCGAATCACTCGTGATTAGAGGATCTCGTGGCGCTTTTGATATATATCCGTCTTGCGCTAGACTGTTGGCCATCGACTTACCACCAACAGGATAGTTAAACCAGCCATTGCTGATTCCGCTGCTGTCTATCCAGCTTTTTTTGTCTTGAAAATGTATCTTATAAGCAGTGGCGATGGCTTGAAGGTCGCTCTTGCGCTGGTTGTCTCTGGCAACTTTCTGAGTGCCATTGTAAGAAATTATGCCGACTGTAGAAAGAATGCCGATGATGCCGATAACAACCAATAGCTCGACTAGTGAAAAAGCTCTTCGACTGTGTGCAGAATAAACTCTTAAATTTTTCTTTCGCATATTTCCCTCACAAGTTTAATGTTATATTCATATTTATTTAAGTCTCGTTGTCATTCTGAACGAAGTGAAGAATCTCTTGAGATCCTTCGCATATACTCAGGATGACAAGTATCTAGCCACTTATCACCTTGAAATAAACAGGTTCAAATACCAATTGATCAGAACCTGACCGTATGTCAGAGAAAAAAGTGTGGAAAATATTAAAAACGGTGCGAACGCAATAGCGGTTTTCAGGTTTTTTCCTTTGAAATAAATCAGCATCAAGCCAACTACCGATCCGAAGATAAAGGCAAAGAAAAGAGCAAAGATTGCTCTCGGATATCCAGTTAGGAAACCAAGTATCAAGCCTATTTTGACATCCCCCGCCCCCATCCACTTCTCTTTTGACGAATAAACAAGTAAGTAGAGGAAACCGCCGGCAACTAATCCGCCAAGCAACATATTTATGATGCCAAAGCCGCCGAAGTACCAGCCGAAGAGGAACGAGAAAACAAGTACTGTCCAGACAAGAATTTCTGGAACTGTTTGGGTTTTGAGGTCATAGACAAAAATAACTAGTAAAAGTGAAAAAACGATCAGGTAGAAAAACAAGTTCCAGCTAAGACCATACATCAGATAAAGAAAAACAAAAAGAATGGCGGTTGTGCCCTCGACCAGCGGATATTGAACCGAAATTTTCTGGCCGCAATTCCGGCAGCGCGCCCTCAAGATAAAAAATGACAGGAACGGGATCAAATCGTACCAAGCGATAATCTTCCGGCAAGACTGGCAATGCGACCGAGTGTTGATGATCGATTTTAAATCATCAATGCGGAAAATGACGACATTTAAAAACGAGCCGACGATCAGACCCAATATCAGGAAAATAAAAATGTTCAAGGTAATATTCATCTAGTTTTATGTCCTCATAGATCCAGAGATGCCCCCTGGATCGTACAAGCTCACAAAATTAGATACAGGTCATGGTACCATTGGCCGCCGTACAGACAATATTGTTTGGCGCAAGCGGACCGGCGGTGAATGTCAAGCTGCCTGAAATGTTTCCGTCTGCCGTCACTGTTGGCAATACACTAATCGTATATCCATTAGCAACCGCGGCTGGCCACTTCGCACTCGTCAGCGAGGTGTCCGAACAGACAATTGTGTTAAAATTTGGTGTCGTGTCGACAAGATTGGTGCCACCAGCAGCGCAAATAGCCACGCCCTTGATTGCATCAGTAATCGTCTGTATCTCAGCCGCCTTACTCGCTTTTGCCTTCACACCCCGGTAACTGATGACCGCGATTGTCGCCAAGATCCCGATGATAATGATGACGATCAAAAGCTCGATCAGGGTGAAACCCTTTGCTTTTCTCAACGTTTTTGCTTTTCCCATTTTCCCTCCAATTTACTTATGTTTAATTAAATTATATTTGACCTGGATCGACCCCGCTCCGCCTCAATCGACCATCGGCTACGAGGGGCAGGCCGCCAGATTGCTGAACGACATATTATTTGTATCTCATCTTTCCCTCCAAGAAAATTATATTATTTACCAGTGTTGTGCAATTCTTTTCATGATGTCATTCTGAACGTAGTGAAGAATCTCTGAGATCCTTCGCTAACGCTCAGGATGACAATTACGCAACACTGGTATTTATTTATTTAACACGCTAAAGCGTGATCTACGGGTTTGAAAATTTATTTAACGACATTACCAAGTGAATATAATGGTAGATAAATCGCAAAGACCATAAAGGCGACAGCCAGACCGATGAGAACGAGAACAGCTGGTTCGACCATCGAGCTGATCGTCTTGGTCAGATCAGAAGTTGACTCCTCGTAATACTTTGAAACTTTGGCCAAAACCTTGTCAAGCTCTCCCGTCTCCTCACCGACGGCAACCATGTTGCCGATCAGCGGTGGAAAGACATCATCTTTGAGCAACTGGGTCGAAAGTGAGACACCTTTCTCGACTTGATGTGCAAATTCTGTTATAGCTTCTTCATAAATAACATTATCGACAACCGCCGAACCGGTTTTTAAGGCGTCAAGGAGTGGAACACCGGAGCCGACTAGCATCGACAAGACTCGAGTAAAGCGATACATCGCCACGCCCTCAAAGATGTTTTTAAGACCCGG